>JAJFLP010000031.1 GCA_021772635.1 Verrucomicrobiota bacterium
CCGGTTAATACGTGACGAAACTCAGGTTAATGCACGCTGAAGCGTGAACTCCAACGGGGGACCTTAACAACACTAATCTTTTCGTATGCGAGTAGCGCCCGTTGGAGTTCACACTTTAGTGTGTCAAAATGGCAAAGTTTCAGAGGAGCACCGAACCGGTTCGCCGTAGCGGGCCTGTTAATATATAATCAAACTTTTTTATGGTAATCATTTGGAAGAATTCCGGAATATTCCAATCGTCAATCCAGCAGCCGAGCTTTGCGAGACGGGCTACCGCAAGGTGGCAACGAAGTGACAATCATATCAATCGACAATCCTTTAAGTTTCAAAGGGAGCTGGTTAGAACCGAAATGCTTTCATTAGCGTGGTGAAAACATTGACGACCTCACTCTTCAGCGCCTCCCAGAATGTCAATGACGATTCCGTATCCATTTTATTGTACATGTTCCCTAAGTGAAGCAAACCTACGGTCGTCACATATCTTGGCGAATTTATCTCCGCGTCTATCCCGCTGATATTGACCGGAAGCCCAATCTTCACAGGAACGTTAAATATCAGTTCCGCTAATACTGCTACATTTGGAATTGCCGCACCGCCACCACATAGTTTGATGCCGTCATTCATGAATTGAGTCATGTTCAGGTTATCATCCAGCGAGGTTTTTGTAAGTTCAGATTTGACTATCTCAAAGATTTCACGCAGGCGTAGCTCTATTATTTGCTGAAGCACTGACTCTTTAAATGTTCGAGCGGTCTGTCCGACTGACATCTCAATATTAATCACTTTGTTCTCGCTTTCCTTTTTTTGGATAGCGCATCCCTGCCTTTTTAATATTTCGTGGCACTTGGCTACCGGCAGTTTCAATCCAATCGATAGATCATTTACTATGTGATCGCACCCCACCGCAATCTGTCCGGAATGCAGGCAGCCGGTCTTGTAAAAGAGTGCAAACTCCGTCACTCCCGCACCAATATCGATTATCAGCGTTCCTTTCGTAGGCTCCCCATTCGCTGAGGTTCCGTAATAATCCGCGATGCCTGCGAACGCGATGTCGTTCGCAGGAACTCCCAGTACGTCATTTACTAAGCTGCAGATTGTCTGTATTTTGTTGTAATTCCCGTAAATAACGTGAACGTCAGCCGTCAGTTTGTTAGCAACCATCCCCTCAGGGTTGTTAACCCGCCGATTGTCATCTACAACATAGTTCCTTTGGAACGTGTGGATCCCCTGTTGCTCAAGTGGGAGATTGAAAGACCTCGCGTTTCGAGTGGCGTCTATTATATCGGATTCCGTAATTACTCTGTTCGGCGAGGTAATAGGAACGCTGCCTATGACATTGGTGGAATGGATATGGTTTCCGGTTACCGCAAGGTAAACCGATGTAATACGTTTCCCGGAAATCGATTCGATATTATTTAAAGCTTCACTAAGCGATGCCTCAATAGCCGGAACATTTACGACTTCACCCTTAACAACCCGGTTTAGAGTCGGAACTTCGTCATAGGCCAGGGCCATAAGCGTGCCATCCTCCAGCGGTTTTGCGGTGATGACCTTAATCGCGCTGGTCCCGATCTCTATGGCTGTAATCGTTTTATTGGACTTAAACATGAGGTTCAGAGCTTACGGTTCGCGTAAATTGTAATCTAAGGTTACAACACATTAGAGGCTCCTACAAAACTTAGGGGAATTTTAGATTTTTTTCTGTCGGAATTTGACCAAAAAAACTATGGATGAACTCGTTTCGTATTGTAAAATGTGGGTTAAAAAGGAAAGCCACTGGTGGGCTCCTGTGAAACTTGAACCGGTTTGAGGCTGTTTTTAATGTAGGAGGCTGCTCCCGCAGGCGATCCTATTTTTTTCGGTATCGTTCCAAAATAATCGTTATCGCCTGCAGGAGCAGCCTCCTACATTCACATGATCAAAGTTTCGTATTGTAAAATGTGGGGTAAAAAGGAAACCCACTGGTGGGCTACTCTGAGGCACGCAGGTGCCGGTGCAGGGCTCTTAACGCCCACTCATACCCGCCTGGACCCAATCCGCAAATTTGACCGAGACAAGCCGGGGCTGTTATTGATTGTTGACGGAATTCTTCGCGCGCATGGATATTACTCAGATGCACTTCGATAGCCGGCAAGTCGACCGCTGCTAAGGCATCGAGAATTGCTACACTCGTATGGGTGTATGCAGCAGGGTTGATGATGATTCCATCGAACTCTGCTTTCGCGGCGCCAATCCAATCTACGATCTCCCCTTCGTGATTACTTTGTCGGAAATCGATAGTTACTTTTAAGTCATCAGCGATAGTCGAAATATCAGCCTCAATTTCTGCCAACGTTACATCCCCGTAAATAGATTGCTCCCGGCTTCCGAGCAACTGCAGATTGGGCCCGTTGATAATTAATAATTTCATATTTCGTTCATCCAAATATTTTAAGTTTATTCTTGACGACTAGAACATCGAAAATATTGTTGACTTCATCTGTCTGTAATCCAAACGCCTCACGCATTTTTTCGATCAATGCTTTCTCATTTCCCGTCAGGACACCATCGATCATCGCAACCTCAAGAAGATTTGCGATGAGGCATAGCTTCTGTGGTTGGGAGAGATCGGCGTTCAAATCTATTATCAGTTGATCGACCTCCCTTTGGTTGCAGTACTCAATACCCTTGCGAATTAATTCCGGGTCTCCAATTATTAACTCACGTTTCTTTTCTTCCTCCGGCGATTTCGAGGCGTCAGCCTTGATTAACGCGTGGATCGCCGCCGACAACGCGATATACGGGCTTTCGGAACGTCCAACAGACGTCGTCCCTGGTGTAACGGCAACATCCGCCCCACCGCCTGATTGCTCCCATGCGTGCTTAATTTGCAATAGATCGTCAATATCGTATCGCGCACATTTTAATCGGGTTACCTGGTCGCTGGAACGAAAACCCAGGTAAGCGAAAGGTCGATCCTCTGAAACGTCAATCTCCTGTATCTCGCCATACGTTAACGAATGACACGTAAAATCGTTGGCTATCTTCGCGGAATAGAATACGAGTCTATCGGAAGCCCCAAGTATGTAAGTTTCCCCGACATTTCCATCAATATCAGTCAACGCACGAACCGCGATCGCGGGTTCGGCACTTCCGGTTCGGCTATTAAAATCTGAATTTATGTCGCTTGGAATCTTCATCGATACCCATAACCTTTGAACGGAATTTCATAGAGGCTGGCAAAAATTTCCTTACCCGCGTAACTTCACTGCGGTCTACGGACATCCCAGTCAGCATGACCGATCAAGTCGACGATAGCTAGCGCCCAATTCCAGCGAACTTCTCGTTGGATTTTCTTCTTAATCGTAATCGTAATCGCAATCGTAATCCCTTTCCAAATTTCACCTCGGAAATCAGAAAGATTACGAATCGGAATGTTCGCTTATTTTACCTCTACACCTTTTTATACCAACACTTTTTTAGGAGTTGTGAAAACCGCGGGACGAACATATATGGGATCAAGACTGCATGCAACTGCGTCCGTGTCTTCAGGCCAAACGACCTTATCCCTGCCCAGCAGAATCCCCGCATCAATATGACTGAGTATCACTAGCGACTCACGGAAATAGTCCAGTTGCGGCAGAGCCCGATTATCGTTCAACAATACGAAACGTGACGCTAATGATTTACTCAGTCCGTCGGTTGAAACTAATATCGGATCGCCGAGCGCGACCAGGTTATCTTCCTCAATCGCGAATTTGGTCAAAATCAACTCGTTACGGCGACCGTCATGGAGGACCGCAATATCGTCGTTCGTATCGGTATGTCCTTGATAAGCCATCATTAGACTACTCGCGACGCCGCGACATTTCGCACCGGTCCCTGCACATATCCCCCTGATCATCGAAATGCCGACCCGAACTCCCGTGAAACTGCCGGGGCCGACGCCTACCGTCCACTCTACTATATCACCGAGTCGCACTTTCCGCTGTCCTAGTAAGTGAAGCATTGCGACCAAGAGCCCGGCCGAGTCCTTGCCGACAGCGAGTGAGTGATCCGAAACGATTCGGACCCCTGATTTACAGTCCACCACTACGAACGAAGCTGTGCCTGCTGAGGTGTCAAGTGCTGCCGAATACAAGGTGGTTTAGTCCTCAATTATAGCGAACGCCTTCAGGTTTTCGACCAGGCGTTCTGCTGGCCAGCAGAATATCGGTTAATACTTATTGTTTCCACCGCGGCGGATTTCGCTAGGCTCAACATAGATCTTAGGTAATGAATTCAAAGTCGTCTCTCCGTATTCTCGGAGTCCGCTTATGCGGACCGCACGAGCGGTCCGGATAGCCGCGACTCCGCTCATGCGGAGAGTCCGTCCATACGGACCAAAAATTCGACTGCATGCAGTCTATCCTGAATAATTCATCAGTATTCTGCTACAAGCCCTAATCTCTGCTCAAATAAGCCGATTAGCTCAACTTTACATCTCAGTGAATGACTATTCACTTTCGCCGTCAAGTTTTCTCTAATCGATTTATCATGAGCGAGTTAAG
>JAJFLP010000032.1 GCA_021772635.1 Verrucomicrobiota bacterium
GGTGCCGTCCTGATATAAGTTGACACATGTTGAGTCCCTAAACTAAGGAGTTGTGACATGAGTCGACAGGTTGTTCGTTACAGTGAAGCGTTTAAATTGCAAGTTATTGCTGAACTTGAATCTGGTGTTTTTGAAAACATCTCGGCAGCTCGCGAGCGTTATGATATACGCGGAGATGCGACAGTTCAGGGGTGGCTGAAGAAATATGGTCGAGATCATCTTAGACAAAGGATAATACGTGTGGAAAGTCCCAATGACCGTGATCAAATCAAGGCCTTGAAAAAACGCATTGGTGATCTGGAGAAGGCCCTTGCTGATACCCAAGTGAATGCGGTTCTTAACGAGGCGTATTATCATGTTGTATGTGAAGAGCATGGAATTAAGGATCCTGATGCGCACAAAAAAAAACTAGACATCCGGCGGTAGGCAAAGCTTTGGAGCTTGGCCGCGATATGGAGCCTGTGAATGTATCTTCTTTGTGTAGGTTTTCGGGTATGAGTCGAGCGAACTGGTACAAGACTCGGCGGCATCGTAAACGTCGTAGTGTGGATAAGGATTTGGTTCTGTCGCTGGTCAAAGAACAGCGGCGACTGCATCCGCGCATGGGCGGCCGCAAGTTGCGTGACGTTCTTAGGTTTCCTTTGTATGAGGCCGGTACTTGTATGGGACGAGATCGTTTTTTTGAGCTGTTGCGTGCTGAAGAACTTTTGGTGCCACCAGCCCCAAAATCGTGCCGCACAACCAATTCGCACCACTGCCTGCCTTTGTTTTGCAATTTGGTCCGGGATTTGGCCCCGAGTGGGCCGAACCAGATTTGGGTTAGTGACATCACCTACATTCGTACGGAGAATGATTTCGTTTATTTGGCTTTGATCATGGATCGCTATTCGCGCAAGATTGTTGGATACCATTGCGGAGACACCCTCGAGGCACTGGGCTGTATCACCGCGCTGAGCCAGGCTTTGGCGGATCTTCCCAAAGGCTGCCATCCTATTCATCATTCTGATCGCGGCTGCCAGTACTGCAGCCACGAGTATGTTAATTGTCTGAAAAAGCATGGTTTGAAAGTAAGCATGACGGAAACGGATCACTGTGCTGAGAACGCACACGCAGAGCGCATAAATGGAACGCTCAAAATTGAATACGGACTTGGAGCAACATTTCGAAACGCCGATCAGGCGAGGCACGCGGTGAAGCAGGCGGTTTGGCTTTACAATCACCGGCGACCTCATGCCAGCTTGCATATGCGTATTCCAGCGGAAGTACATCGGGAGGCTGCGTAACGGCCGTCGCTCCGTTCCACCCTCGGCCCTGTGGGCCGCCCCTTCGGGGACGGGCTCCACTCCGCGACGGCCGTCTCCTGAACCGAGGATCGCGGGACTCCAACTGCTAAGCCGCAGTGAAAAGAAAGCGATAATATTAGGCACCAGAAAAAACATAGATTAATAGATTCAGTATGTGTAAACTTTTAGTCAGGACTTGACCCACGGAAATCTGTAAAATATAACTGCCCTAAATCCAAGGAGTTGTCGGCCATTTCATGAAATTTATTGCCTGGTGTGACACTCTCTTTGTTTAAATGCCGGGCAGGTGGTCAGATAGTCTGTTTTTCGGCGAGAATGGGCCACGGCCAAGCTCGTCGGAGCCGAAATGTAGACTATCGGAATCTGGCAGATACGCCCGGCCTTTCGTCCATTTTACAGATTTCCGTGAAGAACCAAAAAAACACCCACGCAGTCAGGAATGACCGCGTTACTTTTCTATTTGAGGACAAGAACTAGGCTAAAACCATAGCCACTGCATATCTCGGTACCTAACGAGTAGGGCGACGCCAAGGTTGGTAAAACTATGGATAAGAATGCATATCCATAGAGACCGTGTTTTCCAGTATATGAAGTTAGTCACGCTAAAGTAAAGAATCGCCGAGAGATATGATGGCAAATCATGTCCGAACGTGAAGAAAAGCGTCACCCCGATAACGCTAAAATAAGATAGGGGAAGCTGTTGAAGTGGTTCTGGTTTTTTGTCCGCCGGTGAGAATAGGCGATCACTGAAGGAAATATCGGTGTCCCGGCAATTGCCGGCGTCGAATAGATATTGCAGGAAGTAGACTCTGCAAAGAAGTTCTTCGAATACCGCGACGAGGATTACGGAATTTACCAGCCTGAGGCCAAAATAGATTATTGGCTTATTCAGCTCAGCTAGCCCTGCGGAAGGTATAGCGCCGATCCCGTTGGAGAGAAAGAAATAGAGCGGATATACCCAAACTGCTAGTAAAAAAGGTGTGCATAGTATCGCGATCAATACGTCTTGTGTTTGGAATCGCCCGAAAGTATAATTAGCGCGATAGTAGACCAGTGCTCCTGCAACTGTGACGAATTTCATGAGTTGAATCGCCCACGGTTCTAATCCTATCGCGGACAGGCTGCCCGCACCCACATAAATGGCGTAGGGGACAAAAAACGGAAGGAACAACGTGCCGTAGGTTTTATGTAACGGTAGTAGATTCACGAGGTGCGAATAGACTGCAGGCAGTCCGATTTTTGGGTGGTTGAGAATTAATCGCGCGAGAGGTTTCGAACGATATTTTTAACCGGCAAAGGTCGTGCCGGACCGCAAAACAACGCTTGGTCGAAAACTCGACGAGGATCAGTATACTAATCTTTTCGAAGCAACTGAGTCGACAGGACTTCAAAATTATATTCGGTAAAGGAGTGGAGTGCAATCAATGAATGCTAAATGTAATAATTCGCTTGGAGCAAGAATTGAATTTCAGACGGGCTGTGGTGACGCGTATTTGTACAGTCTCGCTAAGTTGGAAAAAGACGGAATCGGAAATATTTCACGGCTGCCTAATTCCATAAAGGTATTATTGGAGGCTGTGCTTCGTGAGGTTGATAATTACATTATTGAGGAGGCGGACGTAGCAAAACTCGCGAGCTGGAGCGCGCGCTCAACATCTGCTGATGAAATTCCATTCAAACCTGCGCGTGTGATTCTACAGGATTTTACCGGTGTCCCTGCGGTCGTGGACCTGGCCGCGATGCGATCTGCAATGGAACGATTGGGTGGTGATCCGGCCAAGATCAACCCGCGCGTGCCGGTAGATCTGGTGATCGACCATTCGGTTCAGGTCGATTTTTTCGGACAAGCGATGGCGTTGGAGCGCAACTCGGAGATGGAGTTCGAAAGGAATCGGGAACGCTACGAGTTCCTACGATGGGGGCAACAGGCGTTTGATAACTTCAGTGTGGTCCCGCCGGCGAGCGGGATTGTACATCAGGTTAATCTGGAGTACCTCGCTCGAGTCGTATGGACGAGACCGGAAGATGATAAAGAGGTTGTTTACCCAGATAGTCTTGTTGGAACGGATAGCCATACGACGATGATTAACGGGCTTGGCGTCCTTGGTTGGGGTGTCGGCGGGATAGAGGCCGAAGCCGTCATGCTCGGGCAACCGATATATATGCTAATTCCAGAAGTTGTCGGGTTCGAACTCACCGGCGAGCTCGCGGAAGGCGTTACCGCAACCGACCTGACGCTGACAGTAACGCAGATGCTTCGCGAAAAAGGAGTCGTTGGAAAGTTCGTTGAGTTTTACGGTCCAGGACTAAGTCGAATGCAGTTGCCTGACAGAGCCACTATCGCGAATATGGCACCTGAGTACGGCGCAACAGTCGGATTTTTTCCAGTCGATGCGGAAACCCTGACCTATCTGCGACGAACCGGACGACCGCCCGAGTTAGTGGATTTGGTTGAACGTTACACGAAGGAACAAGGTCTCTTCCGTACCGATGATACCGTCAGCCCGGAGTTTACAGAGACGATCAGTTTGGACATGGGGAGCGTTGAGCCGTGCGTAGCCGGGCCCAAAAGACCGCAGGATCGTATCCCGCTTGGGCGCGTGAAGGTCAGTTTCAAGGATGGATTGACGGGTTCAGTGGGGCCACAGGGCTTCGGCCTGGACGCGACCGAATTAGGAAGTACGGCATTTCTGAAAAGCAACGGTTCCCCCGAGGTGAAAATCACTCATGGTGCAGTCGTGTTGGCTGCTATCACGTCCTGCACAAACACAAGTAACCCCTCGGTAATGATCGGGGCCGGGTTGCTTGCGAAGAAGGCGTTCTCCTTGGGGCTTAGCGTACCCGGTTATGTCAAAACAAGTATGGCGCCGGGATCTAAAGTCGTTACAGAGTATCTTAACGATGCCGGTCTTACCGAATATCTCGAACGTCTGGGATTTCACACCGTAGGATACGGGTGCACGACGTGTATTGGCAATAGCGGACCGCTGCCTGAGGCGGTCGTTGAGGCGATTACTTCGTCCGACTTGATCGTCGCCGGCGTTCTTAGCGGCAATCGAAATTTCGAGGGTCGAATCCATCCTTATATCAAGGCGAATTATCTGGCATCGCCGCCGTTGGTAGTCGCGTATGCATTGGCGGGCACCGTTAATATCGACTTAACAACAGAGTCGATCGGCACGGATAAAGACGGTAACCCCGTATTTCTCAAAGACATCTGGCCCACGCAGTCTGAAATTTCGGAAATATACGATGATGCGCTGAAACCGGAAACGTTTCACAAACAATACAACGGAATCGAGCATAGTAATAAGCAATGGAATGATATCCCTGTTCATGAAGGATTGTCATACCAATGGGATCCGTCATCCACCTATATCCAGGAGCCTCCGTTCTTTCTCAACCTTAGTCTCGACGTTAAACCGATTACGGCTATTACCGATGCGAGAGTTTTAGTGCGGGTGAAGGATTCAGTGACGACAGATCATATTTCACCGGCGGGCGCGATCCCTGCGACGATGCCCGCGGGTAAGTATCTTCAAGACAACGGCGTTAGTACGAGAGAGTTTAATTCCTTCGGTTCTCGGCGCGGAAACGACAGAGTAATGACTCGCGGGACGTTCGGAAACATCCGATTGCGGAATCAAATGGCGCCTGGCACTGAAGGTGGGTGGACAACTTATCTCCCGACCAACGATGTGAAGTCTATCTATGAGGCTAGTGAGTTATACCTAAAGAGTAATACGGCACTCATCGTTCTCGCCGGTAAAGAGTATGGCACCGGTTCGAGCCGCGACTGGGCCGCGAAGGGGACGCTGCTTCTTGGCGTTCGCGCGGTTATTGCGGAGAGTTTTGAGCGAATACACCGGAGCAATCTAGTCGGTATGGGAGTGCTCCCGCTTGAGTTCAAGAATGGTGAAAGCGCGGATTCTCTCGGATTAACCGGGTGTGAGCATTACACCATCCGGGTAGACGACGATTTGCAACCCAGACAGGACGTACTTGTTGAGGTTGCGGGCGAGAATGGTGTGCGAATGGAGATTACGACTGTTTGCCGGATCGATACGCCGGTAGAAATTGATTACTACCGGAACGGCGGAATTCTTCAGACCGTGCTGAGAAAGTTTCTGACAGAGTAGCCCACCAGTGGGTTTCCTTTTTAACCCACATTTTACAATACGAAACGGGCTCTCAATGTCGAAGATTTCCACCAGGTTTCAAGGGGAGTAGATACCGCAAGCGGTACAATTTTCGGTCCACATGAGCGGACTCCGAGAATACGGTCCGGATAACCGAGACTCCGCGCGTGCGGAGAGAGACGACTTTGAATTCATTCCCTAAGATGATCTATGTTGAGCCTAGCGAAATCCGCCGCGGTGGAAACAATATTTCGTCCCGCATGCGGGATGAAGACGTTCGGTATTACCAGCTTGAGGGCACATCGGTGAAAATTGGAATATTGTCGGAGACTCATGGAAATCTAGACCGTACCCGTGACGCGATCAGAGCTTTAGAGCGTGAGGACGTTGAAGTCGTTTTGCATTGCGGTGACATTGGGTCCGAAAGTGTTTTATCGGAACTACAGTCCGCGTTCATAGCGGACAAGATTAGATTTTACGCGGTGTTAGGGAATGTCGATTACCCGGATTCCGTATACGACTCCTGGTCGGAAACGGATTGCTTCGAGATTCTAGGACGATATGGGAAGATTACCATTCTGGACAAAACGATCGCGATCATCCATGGCGACAACGCGCGTGTCCTGGATGAAGCTATTTTGTCCGGAGACTATGCGTATGTTTTTACGGGGCATACACATGTCAAGGACGACCGCCGGATTGCTTCGACGCGGGTCATTAATCCCGGCGCAGTGCATCGTGCGAGTGTCTCCACCATTGCTGTACTGGACCTGGAAAACGATTCGCTGGAATTCATTGACTGCTAGCCGGTTTTAGGCACAAAGCCTAAGCATCCACAGGCTAAATCTGTGGATGCGATGACAATTGTTTTTCGAAAATTCCAAGACGGTGGGCATAAGCGTCCGGACGTCGTGGTTCTTATGTGATTTGTTCTAAACGCTCAACCCGGATCGTACGAGCAGTGGGCGCCGACGCCGACCGAAAATTGGATTGCCTGCAGTCTACCACAATTGACGATCAAGCGAACGGTACTGTATCGCTTCTGAAATATGCTGTTGGGCAATCGCTTTGTTCTCCTCCAGGTCGGCAATTGTACGGGCAACCCTCAGGATTCTATCGTATGCCCTTGCACTAAGATCTAATTCATTGATTGCAATCTTGAGCATTTTCCGACTGTCTTCGTCTAATACGCAGTATTCCTGCAATTCTTTCGGATTCATCGCTGCGTTACGATTAGATTTGGATCGAGCGAATCTATCTGTTTGTATTTTTCTTGCGTTGACGACCCGCTCTCGGATCGTCGCAGATCCCTCGCCATCCGGTTTTGACATCAACTCTTTCTCACTGATGGGTAACACTTCTATGTGAATATCGATACGATCGAGTAGTGGCCCGGATATCTTAGAGCGATAGCGCTGAATCTGGGGCGGCGTGCATCGACACTCTCTCTGAAGGCTGCCGTAGTGGCCGCACGGACATGGATTCATCGCAGCGACCAGCTGAAAGTCGGCCGGGAACGTAACCGATCCAGCCGCGCGCGAAATAGTAACCTCACCGCTCTCAAGCGGTTGTCGCAGGACTTCCAACACGGAACGCTTAAATTCCGGAAATTCATCCAGGAATATCACTCCATTGTGCGCGAGACTCACCTCGCCGGGGTGTGGATTGCTTTGACCACCCAGTAGCCCGGCGTCGCTGATAGTATGGTGTGGCGACCGAAAAGGACGTTCCACGATCAAGGGTTGGTTCGCTTGTAGTCTACCGGCGATGCTGTGAATCTTAGAAGTCTGCAGTGCCTCCTCAAGGTCCATTAGCGGTAATATCGACGGTAACCGTTGAGCTACGAGTGTCTTTCCCGTCCCGGGGGGACCGATCATCAGAATATTATGCCCACCGGCTGCTGCGACCTCCATCGCCCGTTTTACTAAATTTTGACCTTTGATTTCAGCTAGGTCCAGGCTCGGCGTCCGTTTTTCGTGGTAATACTTGTTTATATTGATCGAGGTGGGTTGGATACAGAGGTTGCCATTCAGGTAGTCCACGGCTTCCTTGAGATTATTTACGCCAATGACTTCAATTCCGTCAACAATGCCGGCTTCGGCCGCGTTCGTTTTCGGGACGATAATACGATTTTTGCCAATATTCTTCGCGTGAATCGCAACGGGTAGTGCGCCGCGGGTAGGGCGTATAGATCCGTCGAGCGCGAGTTCGCCGATGATCAGTTTGTCGGCTAAAGCTTCGGGCTCTATTTGATTGGTCGCGGCGATCATTCCGATCGCGATCGGGAGATCGAACGCCGCTCCTTCCTTTTTTATATCTGCGGGGGCGAGATTAACGGTTGTGTGTCCGAGCGGATGCAAATACCCCGAGGCTCCCATTGCAGAACGAACCCGCTCTCTGCTTTCGCGGACGGCCGCATCCGGTAGGCCTACGATCGCGACACTCGTTTGCTCGCCGACGCCAGAGGCGTTTATCTCGATCTCGACGGACAGCGCTTCAACGCCGTGGACTGCACCGCTAAAGGTTTTGGCAAGCATGTTGTTTCCGAAACTGAAATGAACGTGATAAGGAACGGTGACTGTGAAGAAAATACGATGTCAGTGGCCGTGAATAGTTTAAAATATACTGCCCGCGATCTGTCCGCATAAGCGTGAGTCTCGGACATTCTGACTCGGGATTTGTCAACAAGCACTACAATTTTTGGTCCGGATTACCCGTCCCGCGAATGCGACGACCCCGCTCGTGCGGTAAGACTCTTCCCGCTCGCGCGGACTCCGAGAATGTGGAGAGACGACTTTGAATTCATACCCTAAGATGATCTATGTTGAGCCTAGCCTGAATAATTCACCAGTATTCTGCTACGAGCCCTAATCTCTGCTCAAATAAACCGATTGGCTTGACTTCACATCTTAGTGAATGAAAATTCACTTTCACCGTGGCGCCTTCTCCAATCGTCT
>JAJFLP010000033.1 GCA_021772635.1 Verrucomicrobiota bacterium
TTACATCTTTATAGGAATTGTACCAGAATATATATTATCGCCGCTGGGACAGCGCCTCCCACATTCAGAAACAGACCGCCTGCAGTACGGCCTCCGAAAAATTGATCATAATTGAGGGCAAAAAATGCTTAAGTTGGGGGGCATTCGGTGTGACCCGAACCTCCGCTAATTCACGTCCGTGAATAGCCGCTTTCGCAGCTCGCGGCGGTGCGACCACATCAAATCCAATGAAAAGTTCGCTGGAATGGGGGACAGTTCAGCCGGTTAAGATCATCTTCCAACGGTTTTATACGGTCCATTAAATCACGTCTTAGCGGGCCGATCTGGTAACGGCGGTACGCCCGGGGTGTCGATCTGAAATTCACTCCACGGTGAGTGCATTTTATACCTCCTCAACCAACATAAAAGATCTCGCGCAGCCCCGGTTGCTTTCCGGTACGCACCAGGTACGTAAGCGCGCCGTTTACGCCTCGGTATATGCTACCCGCATCGAAAGAAATGTCCAATACGATTGTCGTAGTGCGCGTAACCTGCGTCGACGCGGCGATGCTGCATTGCGGTATGGTAGATTTTTGATGTCTATTATGTACTTGTTAATATCCGGTGAAAAATCAATAAACTGTTGCATTCAGACCCTTTATCAGTATGATATTGCAGTGAAGACTGCTGTAGCGAGCGGCCATTAATGCCGGTTGTATGCGGTTCGGATTACTGCGGGTGCCGCTTACAACCGACGAATCATCGTCACAGTATCACACGTGGTTAAATAAGGAGGAGGTGTCAGTAATGAGGACGTTAATACATGAGCAGGCGGGGTGGCTTCCGTTAATAACGGCTGTGACTGCCGGACTTCTTACCATCAACGTATGTGCTTCCGACGAATGGGCGGAAGAACTATCCAGTCTGTCACTGGAAGAACTTACATCGATTCAGGTGACTTCTGTGTCTAAAAAAAAGGAGCGCCTGAGTGTCACCGACGCAGCGATATATGTAATTACGGGTGAAGACATCCGCAGGTCCGGAGTCGCCACGCTTCCGGAAGCACTGCGCATGGTTCCCGGCTTAGATGTCGCTCGGATTAACGGTAATTTCTGGGCAATTTCATCGCGCGGATTCAATGGCCAATTGGCCAACAAACTTCTTGTCCTAATCGATGGCCGGACGATCTATACGCCATTATTCTCAGGGGTCTACTGGGAGTTCCAGGATCTCGTTCTTGAAGATGTCGAGCGGATCGAGGTTATTCGCGGGCCCGGCGGAAGTTTGTGGGGAGCAAATGCGGTCAACGGTATCATTAATATTATCACGAAACACTCCAAAGACACTCCCGGAGGACTGATCAGCGGTGGTATTGCAACCGATAACTACGGTCTCCACGGGCTGCGTTACGGCGGTCAGATCGACGCGGATACGCACTATCGTCTTTTCGGGAAATACCTTGGTAAAAATACCAGCTTCGCCAAGGACGAGACGCATGACGACGGAGATTTTGGGACGATCGGCCTCCGAATCGACCATGAGCCTTCAGCGGATCTAAAGTTCTTTCTCGACGCCGGATTTCATAATACTGAGGTCGGCGATAATATGATCGACACAATGCCGACGTTTCCCGGGATTCGTCGACTCATAGACGATCGTCGTTATACCGGCGGCCATATCCTTACACAATGGTCAGGTACAATCGATGCGGGGTCTGAATGGTCGTTGCAACTATACTACGATTATCAGGATAACGATCTAATAATTCTTAATGAGCGCCGGGATACCGCAGACTTGGACTTTCAGTACCGCTTTTCACTGAGCGAAAGGCATGAGTTTCTCGTCGGACTCGGCTATCGCTTTACCGGCGATAAGTTAACCAAATCTGATTCTGATAATTTCGCGTTTATCCCAAAATCCCGCGATGCCGACACCGTCAGCGCTTTTGTTCAGGACGACATCACTTTAAAACCCGATACCTTACGTTTAACCCTGGGATCGAAATTCGAATATAATGATTATACCGGTGACGAGATCCAACCAACCGCCCGCCTGACATGGACCCCGAATGAGAAAAATACCGTTTGGATGGCGGTATCCCGAGCGGTACGGACACCGGCACGATTCGAAGCCGATGCAGATATCGATTTTTTCATCTTAGATCCGATGACATTCCAAATCAATCAATTAATTATCCGGGGCGACGACGACGTCGATTCTGAAGAGTTGATCGCATATGAGGCGGGATACAGGATACTGTTGGGGTCGGATGTATCACTCGATGTCACGGCATTTTATAATGACTATGACCAACTGTTGACAACTAATTTCGTCAGTCCAACTGTAGGGGTCTTCGATAATAACGGTGATGGCGAAACCTACGGCGCGGAAATACTGGTCGCATGGAAACCGGCGGACTGGTGGCTCATTGAGTCGTCCTACTCGTTTCTCCAGATTCAACTGCACGGGGCACTCGGCCCGACCGAGGGCGATAGTCCACACCACAAAGTATACACCCGTTCACTCATTGACCTCCCCGGTAATTTCGAATTTGATTCGGCGCTGCGTTATCTTGACACCTTACCAAACCAGAATAATCCCGCTTACTTTGCGCTTGATCTCCGCCTGGGGTGGCAGCCAAACGATGCTATCACCTTCGATATCGGCGCACAGAATCTACTCGACAATCATCATCCGGAGTTCGGTGCAGGACAATTTCTGAGTCAGATTACCGAGGTTAGACCTAATTACTACGCACGATTAACCTACAAATTTTAGCGGATAAGTAATGGAGATTATGATTAAAATGACCCGCAGCTTCGTCCCAAGGTATCGACGAAAGCTGTTCTCCGCGGTAAGCGCGACAGTCCTCGCATTTTATATCTTCCCGTCGCTGTCGTTGATCGCCGAAACACCACCGGACCCGCAAGTCATGGTCGACCGGATAAAAGCGACAATGATTTACAAGTTTTTGTATTATGTCGAATGGCCCCAGGCTAATTCTAAAACCGAGTCGGCCGATTTAGCGATTGGTGTCATTGGCAGTGTATCGAATTTCGAAACGCTGCGAACTTTTTCGGGCCGCATGATTAAGGATCATATGTTGGTAGTGAAACATATTACCGATCTCAATAATGTGAGGGACTGCGACGTCTTGTTCGTAAGCAAAGTAACGACGTTTTCCGCAGGACAGGTTATTTCGGCTACCGGAGATGCTTCGACGCTGCTGATCGGTGATATGGAGGACTTTATTGACGCGGGCGGTATGATCAATTTTTTCCTTGACAAACAGGACCGCGTCCAGTTCGAAGTAAATATTAAGGCCGTTCAACGAGCGGGTCTGCGCATCAGCTCGCGCTTACTGAAGTTGGCTAAACACGTGAATCGTAACGGTTAATGGTCCGCCGCATGATGAATCCATTCTCTGCCGCCGGCTCGATTCAGAAGAAGCTTACCCGGATAATGGTGTTAACCACCGGCTTAACTCTCTTTGTCGCGTGCCTTGCATTTGTCGTATATGACGCTGTCAATATTCACAGAAACTTACCCCGCCGAATTGGCACCGTTGCCGATATTCTCAGTCTGGAAACCGTTGCGGCACTCGATTTTCGGGATAAGAATGCTATGGCCGAGACACTTACTTCCCTTAAGGCAGACAAAAATCTGATCGCAGCCGCTGTATACGATACTGACGGGAACGTTTTCGCCACCTACACGCAATCGCGGGATACGGATACATCCGCTTTACCGCCTCACTATAAAGCGGCGAATGACGAACATTATTCCGAACATGATTTCCTCTTCGTTGTCCGACCGGTTGAACATCAGGGGCGACAACTCGGAACCATTATCTTACAGGCGGATACCAGCGAGGTAATAGAACGTCTTCGCCAAAGTGTCATTATCATTATCATGCTGTTCCTGATGTCCGTCCTCCTGAGCACTGTGATTGCGGCTAGATTTCAAAAAGCGATTACTCAGCCGATCCTGCAGCTTTCAAAGAAGACCGAAGCGGTTTCTAAACACAAAGATTTCTCGATCCGCGCAGAAAAGGTAACCGATGACGAGTTAGGTATATTGGTCGACAGCTTCAACGATATGCTGGCACAAATACAGAACCGTGATGAAAGTTTGCACCGGTTAAATGAAGAGCTTGAGGATCGGGTCAAAGAACGGACCAATGACCTCTCGCGGGAAATCGGTGAGCGAAAGCTGGCAGAAGAAGAAGTTCGCACCCTGAATCTAGAACTCGAAGCTCGTGTCCAAACCAGGACAGAGCAACTGGAATCCGCGAATAAAGAACTGGAGTCATTCGCTTATACGGTTTCGCACGACTTAAGGGCGCCGCTACGGCATGTCACCGCATTCGCCGAATTGCTGGGCGAGGAAATTCCCGAGAGCATGAAGGATTCTCGGGAATACTTGCGCTATATTACCGAATCCATCCAAAAAATGGACGAGTTGATCAATGACCTGCTGTCCTTCTCGAAAATGGGGCGCCAGGGGATGACCTTTACCTCTGTCGACATGAAAACGCTGGTAAAAGAAGTCATTGGCGAACTGGATAACCAGACGAAGGGACGGAAAATCGACTGGAAAATATCGGATTTACCGGTCGTCAGCGGTGACCCGACAATGCTCCGGTCAGTATGGGCAAATCTCATCGGTAACGCCGTTAAGTACTCGCGCCCGCGGGACGTTGCAGTAATTGAAGTGGAATATTATCCGGATGATAACGACTCAGGGATAAAATTTCACGTACGCGATAACGGGGTCGGATTCAACATGAAATACGTTCATAAACTATTCGGTGTATTTCAGCGACTGCACGGCGAAGAGGAATTCGAAGGAACTGGGATTGGGCTCGCCACCGTTCGACGAATTATCAATCGCCATTACGGCGAAGTTTGGGCTGAATCAGAATTGAACAAGGGAACGACTATTTTCTTCACAATCCCCAAGAACCAAGGAGAAACTGATGGATAGATTAAAACGAATTCTCGTCGTAGATGATGATGAAAAAGATGTAAAACTAACGTTGAAAGCCATGGGTGAAGCCAATATCGCCAATGCCGTTGATACCGCTCGAGACGGCGAACAGGCACTCGACTATTTATACCGACGGGGCCGCTTCGAAGCACGGGACCCTGGAAATCCCGTTGTGATCCTGCTTGATATAAAAATGCCCAAGATCGACGGTATTGATGTATTGCGAGAAATCCGCGATTGTCCACAATTAAAATGTATCCCTGTCGTCATGTTAACGTCCTCTAAGGAAGAAAGTGACCTCGTCAAAAGTTATGAACTGGGAGTCAATGCGTACGTGGTAAAGCCGGTCCGGTTCAAGGACTTTATTGATGTCGTTAAACAGATAAAAATATTCTGGGCACTGGTCAACGAACCGCCACCCTATGCGAGCTTAAGCGACACAGACTCGGAGATTATCAGGTCCTGCCACAGCTGACGAACCCCACCGTGAGCCGGCAGTTTAGCCGATGGAAACCCGCTGACTTATTGTTTTTTACAGCCCCTGGCGATGTGCAGGAGAACTCTGAATTTGTGACAATCCCGGACTTATACCGCAATCCACTGATCTTGCTTGCAACATTATGATTTTTTAACGTATGAGGTAGTGAAATTCCTACATTCGTTCAGTTTTACAGCGAGCTTTCCGTAACATACTGATCCTCTTCGAGTTTTCGACCCGGCATTCTGCTGACCAGCAGAATGCCTGTTAAAAATTATCGTTTCCGCCGCGGCGGATTTCGCTAGGCTCAACATAGATCTTGGTTGATAAATTCGAAGTCGTCTCTCTCCGCTTAAGCGGAGTCCGTCCATACGGTCCGAAATTGTACGGCTTGCGGATTACTTGTCGCGGGAAACCCTACTGAATAAAGATGAATTGACGAATCCTTTTCTAGCAGTTTTGCAGACGATTCAGCCAAAGTCTGCCGGTTGCCGTTGGCTATTAGCCTGAATAATTCATGCGATTCGTCGCGAGAGCGCTTAACTCGCTCATAATAAATCGATTAGAGAAAACTTGACGGCGAAAGTGAATATTCATTCACTGAGATGTAAAGTTGAGCTAATCGGCTTATTCGAGCAGAGATTAGGGCTTGTAGCAGAATACTGATGAATTATTCAGGTTAG
>JAJFLP010000034.1 GCA_021772635.1 Verrucomicrobiota bacterium
AAGTTTCGTTATATATTAACAGGCCCGCCGCTACGGGCCGGTTCGTTGCTCCTATGAAGATCAGTGCCCTTCTCGATAGAATCCGGTTCTCCGACGACACGCTTCGCCCTTATCCATCATTCCCGATTCTGTATTTTTACCTTACCGGGACGCTCGCCCTTGGCCTCTGGGAGTTCGAACATCTAAGCCAATCCTCAGCGTTGGGACTTTTCATCCTCCTGATAGCCGCCGGTATCCTCATCTTCCCTGGCAGCCTGCTGAACAAGGCCATTCCAGTCCTCCTCGGAATAAGCATAACCTCCATTTACATTTGGGCACCGTGGAGGACATACACAAACTTTCTGCCGCGCGATGAAGTATACGCAGAGATAAAAGCTGTCTTAGCTGACGATTCACTGACCTCTGACCCGTCACTGGAGTGGCTGCGACCGAGGCGTAATTTAAAGCTAAATCTCACCGGGATACGCCTGTCACAATTCGAAGATTGGCAGAAATGCCGGGGCGAAATAATTCTGGTGAACCCGGATGATACGCTCCGATATGGTCAAGCGATCCACGCGAAAGGCGCCCTGCTCAAGCCGTTCCGCACCGATCTCCCAGGTGGATTCAACTATAGAAATCATCTAAAGACCAGCGGAATTCTTCATGTTTTCAGAGCGGAGGAGACCAGAATACTCCGTTCGGAACCGGAAGGTTGGCGGCGGGTGACCGCGAATTTAGTCACGCTTCGAGAATCGTTGTTGGAAAGAATTCTACGACAAATCGACGACACAAACAACGAGAAAATACTTGCGGCGATGACTTTGGGATATCGTCGCGGGTTGTCATCGGCCGATAAGAAAACCTTCCTTCACAGCGGAATGATTCATCTGTTCGCTATCAGTGGATTGCACGTCGGAATCTTGTTTACGATTCTTTTGATCCTCTTATCGGTATGCCGCATTTCATTCTCATCTCGCTATCTTCTGGCACCTTTGTTTCTACTGATTTACGTCGTCGCGACGGGTGGCGCTCCATCGGCTTTACGAGCGTGGTTGATGATTTCTGTGTGGTCTGTCGGGCGCGGACTCAAAATCCCTGTCGTTGCGATAAATACACTCCTGTTCTCTGCCTTGGTGCTGCTTATCTTCAATCCGTTTTATATCTTTCAGTCGGGCTTTCAGTACTCCTATATTGTAGTCTTGTGCCTCGTTAAGGGATGGAATAAAGGCCGCGCTATTTTGGAGTACCTGGGAGAAGAGCGCCGTTGGCAGGTTCGCCCAAGGTGGTCTCCGGTTTATCAACTACGCCAAATCGTCCTTGCCGGGATCATCAGTATGACTGCAGCGTGGTTGGGAGGACTTGCTCTGACGGCATACCACAATTCTCTGTTCTTACCTACATCAATAATCACAAACCTCTTTGTCGGGGTTCAGGCTTGGGTCATAATCTCACTGGCCGTTGTAAAATCATTCACTGGACTACTCGTCGGATCATGGCCGGATATGGTCGTTGCGAAACTACTGGGAATGAATCTTTCCGCGCTGATGCTCCTTGCCAAGATCGGATCCACTTTCGGTGCCGGCATAACCGTAGCGAAACCGTCAATATTGTGGATGATTTTCTACCATGTGCTACTGGTCGTCGTATTATTTCGAAATACGACGTTGCGGTTGAATCTGTTATTCCTCTGTCTACTTCTGACCTACGTTGCCTTCGGTTTCTTCTTCGCAAACCCGCTCGATCGAAAACCGGAAGTTACGGTGATCGTACCGACAAGCAGCCTCGTTCCATTAATTATCATAAGCCCCTCGAATAGCGTCAATGAGCCGATCATCTTCAATTCGGGGACGCGCGCCATGGGATACGAACTCGCGTCATACATGCGCAGTGTTGGAGTCAACACCATCGATAAATTGGTCGTGGTCGACAACCGCAGCAGCTATACGGGCGGATCTCGCTCTATCATGGATTCCTTTCCTGTCCGCACCCTTGCCGTGATGGCGCGTGACCGGAGGGGGCTCGATTCACTGCGCCAGCAACACTGGGAGAATAAAAGTAAGTGGCGCGTCTACTACCGTGACAAGGGTATACGTCTGGATAATTGTGCAGTCACGAAAGAAATCCGAGCAGGGGTAACCGAGTACAGGATTCAGGTTGTAATCGATGATTTATGGGAATTAAATATCGGCGTTCGAACGACTCCCGGACAGGAAACGCTCGTCTCGGTTGAACGGCGTCAGTTGATAAACGAAACCGTCGAAAACGACGAGTGGCGATTTATCTATAGCAACAAACATGAGCTAAAGACTTTTTGACAAACTCGTTTGAGTTTTCGTCCGGATTACCCGTCCCGCATAAGCGAGGATCCCGATAGTGCGGGACGCTTATGCGGAGAGATAATGGGCAGTCTAACTGAATTACGGTATGATTCGAAATTAGGCGGCGTGGTCGGAGGACTATATACAGCCTACCGCCCCCGTTTAATAGCGAATAACCCGGCGAGCATCGTGAGGAAAAAGGCGTAGGTGGCACATCAACCTCGAATACGGCGGCGCATGTAGATCAAACCTAATACTCCGGAGATGATCAGAGCGTAGGTGGAGGGTTCGGGGACGGCCGCACTAGTGCCAATGTTCGCAACCCAGGCTTCGCCAAAACCATCTGGATTTTTTCCGAATCCCACAATTGTGTTACCGTCTGCGGAAATGCCACGGGCACCAGTTAACTTCCATCCGGTTAAATCTAAACCATGAATATTAACCAATATATCCTGCACGCTTCGCATCCCGCTAGTCGCATCCCAAATAAACGCCTCGTATCCAGAAGCTGATAGGGAATTTCCCACAACCAATGAGCCATCGCTGGAAACATCAATAGCTTCACTGTCGAAACCCCCTCCTGCAAGATCCCCTAAACCGATCATACCCCCTCCGGATGCCCAACGGAAGGCCTCTTTTCCAGAAGCTGAGTGCGCATATCCAACAATTATTGAACCATCGCTGGAGGTACTGGAAGCAGAACTGTTAAAAATTCCACCTGCGAGATCCCCCAAACCGATCATACCCCCTCCGGATGCCCAACGGAAAGCCTCCAATCCGGAAGCTGAGTACCCGTATCCCACAACGACTGAACCATCGCTGGAAACATCGAAAGCGTCACTCTTAAAACTTCCGCCCACAAGATCACCCAACCCCACAAAAGACGCGGCGTAAAGTTGGATCGTCGCATTAAGTGCAAACGTTAAAGCAATCGTGAATGTGATTTTCTCCATTAGATATTCCCTTAAATTCTTTACTGTGTTGGTGTCAGCATACTTTCTATCGTCTTCGCGCTTCTTACCAAACTCTTGTCCTGCCCCTTTTAAAACTTTGTGCGTATAACCCCGCCCTAAACTAAAAAAATAACGCGACAGCCTAACACGAATTCACCCATTGTAATTATTGCGATCAAAATTTTAACAGATTCCGACTGATTTTCTTATACGACAAGCCCTACAACGAGGCGGATCGTTTGGGTGGGCAAGGATAATTGAAAAGCTCGGAAATTCCCCGGAACAGTTTTAAGGGCATTCATATACGATGAGAAGTATTGCGAGTTCCCCTCACGTCATTGCTTACAATATATTTACACTTTTTTAAGAGGGCAGTGGATTGGCAACAGTTTAGGAGTAGCTTTGTGGCAGGTTTTTTGAGGCTATTTCGAGCGGAAAGAAAAAATGGGCCCAGTAGGACTCGAACCTACGACCCAGCGATTATGAGTCGCTTGCTCTAACCAACTGAGCTATGGGCCCTTTTTTTTGATAGGATGAGTCGCAACGCGGCTCAAATAGACTTTTGCAAGTGGCTCGGATTATAATGATTATTAATGTCGATAATTCAACTCGAAATCGATATAAAATCAAATAATTCGGGGACTTACGTCATCCCCTAAAAAAAGTCACAAAAATTACGGGTTTCCTTTCGTTTTTAGCTTGTAATAAGGCTCGTTTCAGGGTATATTAATTTCTGTATTCTGTAACCAAAAATATTGTTATCTCTCGACCCTAAAAGGTGGTTTTCGTGACGTTTACCGAATGGCTTAAAATTCAAGCACAACAGGACCGGGAAGTTGATACGTTCTTGCGGACCGCGGTTGAGGACAACGCGTGGCCGGAAACCTCGAATAACCTCAAGTCATTCGTTACGCACCTGAAGACAAAGGGCGCTACCGTCGATATCTGCGGGAACTTACTCAAGTTTTGGGCGAAGTACCTAAAAGTCGTCAGTTCCGTTCGTCCGATCAATGCGGACGAAATACGGGAGATTCGCGAGGTTCTGGTAAACATGCTGAAATGGATACGCTGCAATAACAACTCCTTGAGTAACTTCGAAGAAAAAGCTCTGACTGAAGCTGAAAACCAGGTTGCATGTCTCGAAGAAAAAGAAATCGAGTTGCGCTACATCAGCATTCGGTTACGAGATAAGAGCTGATAAGGGAGCCGGATTCTGGATACAGGATTCTAGATCCTTGTCGTTTTTCTTTCGATTTTTAGGTCATTCACAACTTTTCGATTTACCTGTCTTCCCGCCAACAACTTAGCATCTGGCAACTGGCATCTAGCAACTGGCAACTGACAACCTCGAAGCGTAGCGAAGACCCTCGCTTATGCGGGAAGCAACCCAGCAACTGGCATCTGGCATCTGGCATCTGGCATCTGGCAACTGGCAACTGGCAACTGGCAACTGGCATCTAGCAACCCAACAACTTAGCAACTTCATTCCCCTCTATTGTTTCTTCTTACTCCCTCGTAATGCAGCAGCAATTTCATCCGCTAATTTCTTTCCGATTCCTGGTATCCGCTCGACAATCTCATTCGCCCCGTAGCGGCGCAAGTTTCGCACGGATCCGAAACGCTTCAATAACTCCTGCTTTCTAACCTAGCCGATCCCGGAAATCACTTTTTCAAAACGATCGCGAACGAGATACATCCCTGGAAGGCCTGGAATGTCGGACGTTCGGTAGTCCCTGGTATGATGCATGAGAGCTATTCATGTTATCCGCCTACTCCAAGGATACGGCGGGACAAGCGGTTGATGGTTCAAGGTTCATAGAAGCATAACTAAATTTGACGATCCATACTAGCGAAATGGAAAACGTTTAGTAAGTCTGGCTATTCCCTAAGAAATATGTAGTTTAACTTAACACTATCAATTGTCCTAGAAAACGGAAATACACATGACAGACAAGATGTTCTTTAATGGTTTAACCAATAGCAACGTAGATATCATCCAGATGTTGCTAAACCTAATCAGCGAAGGTGGGGTCGATTATTGCTTGATCGGTGGTCTAGCCGTTAATGCTTATGTGGAGCCCGTCGTAAGTCTCGATTTTGACATCGTTGTCTCGACAGCAAAACTGGTGGAATTAAAACACGCCGCCTCAGAGTTATTCGAGATCCGAGAATTTCCCCACAGTGTTAACCTATATTGCGACGATTCTGATATAAGAATACAGATTCAAAAAGATAAGAGATACCTCCCGTTTATCGATCGTGCGAGTAAAAGGAAAGTTTTAGGATACGAAATGAATGTCGCAGCGATAGAAGATGTAATGCAGGGGAAGATTTGGGCATATTCAGATAGCTCAAGAAGGAGAAGTAAACGTCAAAAAGATCTCGCAGATATTTTCAGGATTCTTGAAACGTTTCCACATTTAACCAATCAATTACCGGAAGAAATAAGCAATATGCTCTAACACTCCGAAGCATCGGCCTACAGGAATGACTGTATGATTGATTCAGAGCATTACGAAAGTACAGAGCGTTTTTCGCAAATGGCGATAGAATCGCTTACGGATGTTGGAAAACGCATCATTGCTGACGACCTAGTCCTCCAGTATCTTGTATCTAGCAACAAGTATCAAGCATTTAACAACTCAGCAACTCAACAACTTCGAAGCGTAGCGTAGATCTCTGCATCAAGCATCTTGTAACTAGCATCTTGCATCTAGCATCCTGCATCAAGCATCCAACAACTTAGCAACTAGCAATCTGAATACGCGTGGCTATTTCCCAATAAATATGTAATTTATTCTACCGCTGGCAATTGCCTCAAGGATCGGCCTTTACCCCAATGAATAAGAATGTAGACAAAAAAACGAAATTCCCCGACTTAGATCTGCTTCCAGATATCTTTCGAGACTACCCGGATATAGATACCGTTTACCTATTCGGTTCAGTCGCGCAGGAAAGCGTGCACGAGGACAGTGATCTAGACCTGGGTGTAGTTGTGCAGCATTCCCCCTCCAAGTTGAAACGGATGGCGCTCCTTAAAGATTTGGCAAGGTCCGGGTTTTGCAACGTCGATTGTGTCTACCTCGATACTAAAGATATTGTATTGAAGTTTGAAGCCATACGCATGAACAAAGTCATATATCGAACCGATAATTTCGACAGTGCGGCGTATTACTCAAAAATATTACGCCAGTACTTCGATTTTCTACCGTACTTGGACGTACAACGCAAAGCACTAAAAGAACGAATCTTAGGTCGTTAAATCATTCTATGGTCAGACCAGAAACTATCCGCAAGCGGCTCAATAAGCTCGACGAATATCTCGCTATTCTCATAATAACCTGAAAGATTTCAGAGAATTTGAGGCGGTCTTCGCAAAGTTCCTTTAGCCAAGCCGACGACGGCGGATCTTGCACCCAACAACCCAACAACTTAGCAACCTCGAAGCGTAGCGAAGATCCCGCATCTTGTATCCAGTATCTTGCATCGAGTATCTAGCATCTTGATCTGGCAACCCAGCATCTAACAACTTCGAAGCGTAGCGAAGATCCCGCATCTTGTATCGAGCATCTAGCAACCCAGCAACTTACCAACTCAACAACCCAACAACTTAGCAACTGGCAACTCAACAGCCTAGCACTTGTCACGCCAAACTAAAAAATGACTTTATCCACGAGTACTCCTGAGAAAAACTTTCCTCCTGTAACTCTGGGCTTAGGTGCGAATCACGCATATTTTCAGAACGTTGCTTCTCTTGCGTGACACGTCCTACACTCTCCTTAGACAAGTCATCAGTGAAGTTGGGGAGCACGCTGCTTAAGTCTAGTTAAGTGGCGTGTTCATCAACTTCACTGATCTCCTTTTTTCTCTCCGTGCCTCCGTGGTATTATTATTTCGAAAATGGGACTGCTTGCAGTCTATCAATTCTTCTTACTCCCTCGTAATACAGCTGCGATTTCATCCGCTAGTTTCTTCCCGATTCCCGGTATCCGCTCGACAATCTCATTCGCCCCGTAGCGGCGTAAGTTTCGTACGGACCCGAAACGTTTCAACAACTCCTGCTTCCTTACCTTGCCGATCCCCGGAATCTCATCCAGGATCGAATCTTGTATCCGTTTCTGCCTAAGACTTTGATGAAACGAATTCGCGAACCGATGCGCCTCATCCCGGATCGCCTGGATTAAATGCAGCGCGGGTCGATGCCGCTCAAGAACTATCGGACTGTCAGATCCAACCGTGAAAATCTCCTCCTGCTTCTTCGCTAACCCTATAATCGGTAATTCGGTTATCTTAAGCTCACATAGCGCAGCGTGTGCCACGCTCAGTTGCCCTTTACCCCCGTCCACCACCACTAAATCGGGGAGGTCCCGGGACTCGCGTTGAAGGCGCGAGTATCGCCGGTGAACAACTTCCCTCATCATCGCGAAGTCATCGATCCCCGAAACATCTCGTATCCGGTAATGGCGATAGTCCTTCTTCGCTGGGGCACCGTTCTTGAATCGAACCATACTGGCAACCGAAAAGCTCCCCGAGATATTCGAGATATCGAAACATTCGATTGTGTTAGGAGGCCGTTTCAAAGCCAATACCTGTTCCAATTCGAGAACAGCTTCAGGCCCCGGATACCGAACCGCCGATCCTCGGGAGAACGTTCGATTACGGGCATTGAATATCGTGCGGATATTCGAAATGATATCACGAATTTTCCCTGCTCGCTCGTAATTCTGTTTCGCTGCGTACTGCTGCATCCGGTCCTCAAGCACTTGAACAACGTCCCCGGTTTTGCCTTCGACGACTTCTATTAAGCTGTTTATGCGAGAGTGATAAGCGGAAGAGTCCACGCTCCCGACACACGGAGCGCTGCAGTATTTGATGATATGATCCAGGCAATGCCTCCGCTCGTTTTCTCCGGGAATACGCGGCCGGCAGGAACGGAGACCGAAATACTCCTGGAGAAAATCTACCGTGTCCCGGAGAACACCGGCTTGCGGGAACGGGCCATAGTACAGGTAATCATCGTCTTTTCGCAGTCGGGCCAGCGTAACCCTTGGAAACGGAGCGTTGATATCTATTTTTATTAAGAGAAACCGTTTATCATCCCGCAAAACCGTGTTATACCGGGGCCTGTACTGTTTGATTAACCGCGACTCAAGCAGTAACGCTTCCTCTTCCTGCCGGACAGGAAAGAGTTCGTAGTACTCGATACTATTAATTAAGGAACGTAATTTCGGATCGGCGGTGTTCTTACGTGACGGTTGGAAATAATTCGATAGGCGCTTCCGCAACGACTTCGCCTTACCCACATAGATCACTTTCTGAAAGCGATCCCGAAACAGGTACACCCCTGGAAGGCCGGTGGTATCAGTGGTTCGATAATTTTTCTTGTCATGCATGCAATTTAGACTGTCATCGCGAATGATAATAAAGTGGTAGAGTATTCAAGTGTTGGGCTATTGGCAATAAACGGGTTACCGAATTTTTCCCGATAATTTTGTTGCGGGATAAATTTTACTGATCGTCTTCGAATTTTTTAACGGGTATAGTTCCGAATTTCTTGGCTGATAAATTTAAAGCCGTCCAGAAATTGTACTGCTTGCAGTATAGATTGTGTTTGTCTGGATAACAAAGACATTGGAGTCGCACACTGAAACGCCTTTGGCAACGCAACCATGACATTGAAGCATTCCCGACAATGGGTAGAAAAAAGAAAAAAAATACACATAGAGAACACCCGTCGCCCCCAGTAGAACCACAAGTTCCTGATAACAACGAGGAATCAGTGGATTCCCGCGCCGACAGAAGACACATCTTCATAGGCATCATCGCGCTGACAGTCATCATTGCCGTTCCGTACCTTCCGATTCTCAATAATGGCTTTATAAATTTCGATGACGACGTGTATATAACCGACAATTCGATGGTAAAGACGGGACTTACCCTCGAATCTGTACGATGGGCGTTTACGTCTTTTCACACAGCAAATTGGCACCCTCTTACGTGGTTATCCCACATGTGTGATTACGAGTTGTTCGGCCTCAACCCGGCCGGTCATCACGCGATGAATTTGCTGCTGCATGTCGTAAGTTCGATAATTTTACTCCTCGCATTTACGAAGCTTACCAATCAGTTGCTCTTGAGCTTTATTGTAGCGGTCCTGTTTGGTATACACCCGGCACACGTGGAGTCAGTGGCGTGGGCCGCTGAGCGCAAAGATGTACTATCCACCTTGTTCTGGATGCTGACGCTGTGGATTTACGCTTGCTACGCCAGACAGAAGAGCATTTTGAAGTACATATCACTCGTCGCAACATTTGGAATGGGACTAATGGCCAAACCGATGCTGGTGACGTTACCATTCGTTTTACTACTGCTCGATTACTGGCCATTGAATCGCGTTTCCATTGGATCAACGGCAGACGTAAGTGAAAACGCCAGTGGTCATACCGAGAGACAGTCTATCCTATCGTTAGTCGTAGAGAAGATCCCCCTTTTTATCCTGACCATCGGCTCATGCGTGATTACCTTTATTGCACAGAAACACGGTGGCGCCGTAGCCTCGCTGACCCGATTCACATTCGTCGAGCGATTTGCAAACTCGATGATCGCCTATCTGAGTTATGTTGGAAAGGCGATTTGGCCAACCAATCTGGCAGTATTCTACCCGCACCACGGAAGCAACCTTTCATTCTTAAAACTAACTCTGGCAAGCCTGGGAATCATAGCGATTTCCGTCGTCTTTTTGTGGGGACTGAGGAAGTACCGATACCTCGCCGTCGGCTGGTTGTGGTTCATCGGGACACTGGTTCCAGTGATCGGAATCATCCAGGTAGGAGAGCAGGGAATGGCAGATCGTTATACCTATATCCCGTTCGTCGGCCTATTTATCATTGCCTGTTGGTTTGGTGCCGACTTAATAAGAAAGTTCGCCTGTCCGGGACTACTGCTGAAATGCGGAATTCCTGCGTTGATGCTGGTCCTGGCGGTCGGGACTTGGCGTCAATCTCGCCACTGGCAAACCAGCGGGACGCTTTTCCAACACACTGTCGAAGTAACGGGGGACAATTATCTTGCCCGAAGCATGCTGGGCCTTTACTACACCGATACAGAACCTGATAAAGCGCTACTCCACTTCGCAGAGACGTTACGCATTCGACCAACGTACTCGAAGGCTTACTATAGTATCGCAAAGATTATGGAGGGCAAAGAAAACATCCCGCAAGCGATCGAGAACTATCAGCTCGCTGTTAGAACTGATCCTTCGAATGGCGAAGCTCATAACAACTTGGGATTACTGCTCTATCGAACTGGCCAGGCGGAGAAGGCGATCGAACACTTTCGTTCCGCGCTAAATATTAGATCGGATTATACCGAAGCACATAACAACCTGGGCTCAATATTACTCGAACTCGGAAAAGTAGATACAGCCAGCCAACATATCCGGGAAGCGATTCGACTGAAGCCCTCATATGTCACCGCACACTTCAATCTAGGCATCCTTTACTACCGTGACGGAGACACGTCAGCGGCAATCTCTCAATATGAGAAAGTTATAGAACTCAAGCCGGACCATGCGGCCGCGCATTACAATCTCGGAAATATTTACCTCGGTCAAAGTCGTTATCGTGAGGCAGCGGCCCTGTTCTCGGAGGCACTTAGATTGCGACCGAACTTCAAAGAGGCCGAAACTAATCTAGCAAATGCGCAGAGATATCTTAAATGAAACCCCACTATATGGGTTCAACATCAAATTGAATTTGATACCGAAATCTTGAATGTCCCCGATTACCCGGATCGTTCTGGCATTACAGCAAAAACCCAATACATTTCATAAGATCGTATCTAGCACTTGTTACGCCAAAGCCACTCCGGCGACGGCGGATCTTGCATCTTGCATCTTGCATCTTGCATCTTGCATCTTGCATCTTGTAACCAGTAACGAGAATCTTGTATCCAGCAACTGGCAACCCAACAACCTAGCAACTAGCAACCTCGAAGCGAAGCGTAGATCCCGCTTATGCGGGAAGCAACCCAACAACTAACTCTCCCTTCCCATGCAAATCTCTATCATAATCCCCGTATACAACGAATTCGAAAACATCGCTGCCCTACACGCCGAAGTTAAGACGGTCTGCGAGGATAACGATTACGACTATGAGATCATTATTGTTGACGACGGGTCTACCGACAACACATTTGAGGTCGCCACAGCTTTGTCACCGGTTAAAGTGATCCAATTTCGGAAGAATTTCGGGCAAACCGCAGCAATGGATGCGGGGATCAAGAACGCGAAATACGAGTACATCGTAACGATGGACGGTGATCGCCAAAACGACCCTGCGGATATCCCAATGTTAATCGATCACCTGACTAAGAATGGACTGGATATCGTCTCTGGGTGGCGCCGCGATAGAAAGGATAATTTCCTGAAGAGGTTCGTTTCGCGTAGCGCCAATTTCCTGCGAAAACTGATAATTAATGACGGCATCCACGACAGCGGCTGCTCGTTAAAGATTTATAGACGAAGCTGCTTCGAAAACTTGTCTCTTCATGGTGAAATGCACCGATTCATCCCGGCGCTGCTGAAAATAAAGGGGTATAAAGTTGGAGAGATTGTCGTTAACCATCGCCCCAGAAGTGCTGGCCAGACGAAGTACACCTGGAGCCGAACCTTCAAAGGCTTCATCGATATGCTGACCGTTTGGTTCTGGAAAAAATACGCAACTCGCCCGTTACATTTTTTAGGGGGCGTAGGGTTATTTTTTATTTTGCTGGGCTTTCTCTCCGGAATCGCGACTGTCTATTTCTTTACCCAGGGTCAAGGGATGTCTGAGACCGCCTTCCCAATGCTGACGATGTTCCTTTTTCTCAGCGGAATCCAACTATTTATATCCGGTCTAATGATTGACATTCTCGTCAAGAGCCGCATTGAGACTACGGGTGACAATTCGTACACCATTAAAGAAATTGTCGAGACTACCGGTGACGATTCATACGCGATCAGATAGATATATGAAGGAACTCACAGAGCGGAACCTGGAACCCCACATTCTTGCCCTGCATTCCCTGGAAAAAGGTATGGGAAACCACGCATAACGCTTGACGTTTAACGATATCCGCCATATAATTATCTAATGATCGTATCATTTAGATGTAAAGAAACAAGTAGAATATTTGGCCGTGAATTTTCGCGTAAGTTCCCAACTGACATTCAGAAAACGGCTTTTCGTAAACTTCGGATGATAAGTCGTGCTGTCAATTTAACTGATTTGCGGGTTCCGCCCGCGAATAGACTCGAATCGCTACGTGGCAGCAGAAAGGGGCAATACAGTATTCGGATCAATAATCAATGGCGAATTTGCTTTGAATGGTACAATGACAATGCCCATAATGTTGAAATAGTTGACTATCACTAAAAATCGAGATACGGGAGAAGAATAATGGATAAAAAGAAGATTCCACCGATTCATCCCGGGGAGATACTGTTCGAAGAATTCCTCAAACCAATGAATATTAGCCAGAATCAGCTTTCATTGGCAATTCGAGTTTCACCTCGGCGTATAAATGAGATCGTTCAAGGAAAGCGGGGCATTACTGCCGATACTGCGCTACGGCTCGCGAAATATTTTAACATGTCTCCGCAGTTTTGGATGGGTTTACAAATGGATTATGAACTAGATCTTCAGACTGATAAACTCGAAGGAAAGCTGGATAGAGACGTTCAGGTTTATGCCACTGCATGAAATTACGGGAAGTTGCCCCTCAAGCAAAATGCCTCCTGCTTACCTTGCCCGCTAAACAAGTTCAATAATCTCCCCTTTATGTTATATCTACCAGCCACACCATAGTGCCGATCTCGTCCGATCTAAGTAGAGCCTGAACGAAAAGGCCCCGAACCCGATTGTCAATTTATACCTGAAATTTGCGGATATGAAGTTGTTGTCGATGACCGGAAAGAAGGTGCTCTAAATCGGAGCGGAAGCACGAACAGTGTCGGGTACGGATCCAGTGGACAATGAAACCTCATCTCCCCCTAATGCTCCCCGCGCCTCTGTGCGAGAAAGAAAGAATCGAAAATCGAACAATTTGATCGGTCACAATTGACATTCTCGTCAAGAGCCGAATTGAGACCACCGGAGACAATTCGTACACCATTAAAGAAATTGCGGACCGATCATAGGGCGCCGTTTGCGATTTCGCGAAATCGGCATAAGGTATATACATAGCGTATATACATAACAGGAGGATGCTATGATAACAACACGAGTATTCAAGAGCGGGAATTCGCAAGCAGTACGCATACCCCATGAGTTTCAGTTGGACACCGCTGAAGTGGAAATTTTTCGTCGTGATGATGACTTGGTTATTCGTCCGAAACGCAAGAATCTTGCGGACGCTTTTCGTTTAATTACGGAAATGTCTGATGACTTTATGCAGGACGGCAGGAAAGATGACATACCACAAGAACGGGATTTCAGTCAATGACTTTTCGTTACATGATTGACACGGATACGTTCATTTATATCAAGAATCGTAAACCACCCGAAGTTTTAGAGCGTTTCAGCTCTATGCCATTGAGTTCGATCTGCATCTCCGTGATTACTTACGGAGAGCTTTTTAATGGCTGTGAGAAGAGTCAAGAACAAAGAAAGAACCATAAGAAACTTGCCCAGTTGATCAAGCTTATTCCTGTCCAAATAATGACTGCGGACGTTGGAATTCATTATGGAAAAATACGAGCCTCACTGGAAAAATCCGGTACGGTGATTGGCAATAACGATCATTGGATAGCCGCCCACGCCCGTACGATGAAGTTACGACTTGTCACCAACAATACCCACGAGTTCAGTCGAGTTCCGGACCTTGTTCTTGAGAATTGGGTGGGATAGGCGCCGATTTTAGCGCTCCCTCGAAACTTAAACCGGTTTTGAGGCTGTTTTATAATGTAAGAGGCTGCTCCCGCAGGCGATCCTATTTTTTTCGGTATCGGTCCAGAATAATCGTTATCGCCTGCGGGAGCAGCCTCCTACATTCACATGATCAAAGTTTCGTATTGCACCTGTCCCATCGTAGTTACCCGAGCGAAGTCGGATAAAATGATAGTCAAAGTGTGCCCCCAGCAAAAACCCCAACGAAACTCAGATTTTCAGTTGAGGTTCTCTCTCATAGAAAATCATCCCCACACGGTTTATGTGGTCAATAAGGTTAGCATCACTTATTTGGCTAAAAATCGAAAGATCGAAACTATAAGGTAATAGCAAGTCGTCAAAATCGTTGCTGATATTGTTTATTAGTTTTAGATCTAAACCTTCCCCCTTGAAAGCAAGGTCAATATCCGAACCGTTCTTGAAGTTACCCTTTGCCCGCGAGCCATAGAGAATTGCCGTGCCCAACTGTGGGTATACGGCTAGGACCTTATTGATTTTCTCTATGGTATCCTGTTTCAGACCGTATTGCATACTATCCACGCTCTGTTTTCTTTAACGAATTCAGTTTCTTCTGTAAGTCAATGAATTCCGTATAGTAGTGGTCGGTGATATCCGTGACTATTTCTTTAGCCGTATCCTCGTTATAGGTATGTGAAGTCTGGTTTCGGCTCCTTATCATATTCATCCATGTGTCACCTTCGGTAATCAAATCTAATTTAAACGCTTGTCTCACCGTGTCCTTCGAACCATAAATCTCATCGTTGCCACGATGCTCAAGAAAATCTTTTAGTGTCTTCCATGCCAATTCGTGTGTATACTCAAAAGATTTTATAAGACCCTGCTCTTCAAGTTCATTCAGTTCACCTTTTTCTATAAACTTCGAGAGTTGTGTTACCGCCTTACAGTAATTATTGAATCTCTGAACCCACCTGATATCCTCGTTTTTCATGTACGTAAAATAGTTCGTTTTATCCTGACATCAATTGATTTGTAACGCCATGACCATCTTCCCACGGATCCCGACTTATGTGGGATGGTCATGTTCCAACTAAACTGCAAGTTTACCCCCTGCTCCCTGCTCCACGCCTTCGTATTGCTCTTGGCTTCGTCGTGCTTCGCCTCAGGCTGACCTCTGGTTTCTGGTTATTCTCGACCTCCGGATTGGAGTCGGGATCGTTCGAGAGCACAGAGACCGCCGATAGACAATAATTTATTTCTCACACGGAGACGCTAAGGACACGGAGTTAAAACAGAATTCGG
>JAJFLP010000035.1 GCA_021772635.1 Verrucomicrobiota bacterium
CTGATTAATTCATGCGATTCGTCGCGAGAGCGCTTAACTCGCTCATAATAAATCGATTAGAGAAAACTTGACGGCGAAAGTGAATAGTCATTCACTGAGATGTAAAGTTGAGCTAATCGGCTTATTTGAGCAGAGATTAGGGCTTGTAGCAGAATACTGATGAATTATTCAGGCTAGTCCCGTGATCGCGGGATCGTACGTTCTTTGTAACTCATTTAGATTAGGTTTGATACATGCTCGCAGTAGAAACTTCATGCATAGATCAGGCTAGTCGTTGCGCGATTAGTTCGAATCGGGTCGAAATGCCGCACCTGCCTCTTGTCGTAACGCGCAATCCAGCAAGACCATCGCCGCCATAGTCTCTACGATCGGTACCGCACGGGGAACGACGCAAGGGTCATGGCGTCCCTTTGCTTCAAGCGTCACATGATTTCCATCGAAATCAACTGTCTCCTGGGAAAGTCCAATGGTAGCAGGGGGCTTAAACGCAACCCTGAAAACTATCGGTTCCCCGTTAGATATGCCTCCTTGAATTCCACCGCTGTTGTTTGTCCTGGTCCCGATTCGTTTACCTTTTGTCGCGAACGCATCATTATGGGCCGATCCCCGAAGGGTCGTGCCCGCGAATCCGGAACCGACCTCAAACCCCTTGGTCGCCGGCAAGGAAAGCATCGCCTGCGCTAATTTCGCGTCGAGCTTGTCGAAAACAGGTTCTCCCCAGCCCGAAGGTACATTTCGACAGACACACTCCACGATTCCGCCGACCGAGTCTTTGGCGTCTCTTGCCTCAATAATCGCCTGCATCATTCGATCCGCAACGGTCCGATCAGAGCAGCGTACGTCCGTCATATCAACGTCCGCTCGTGAAATTTCTTGATCATTGTCCGTACTGACACTGATCTCCCCTACTGAATGAACCCAGGCAACAATCTCAACACCGTATTTTAAGCGTAGGATCTTTTCGGCAATCGCACCAGCCGCAACCCGACCGATTGTTTCTCGCGCGCTGGAACGCCCTCCTCCGCTCGCAGCACGTACACCGTACTTCATCTGGTACGTATAGTCCGCATGTGAGGGCCGTGGAATCGACCGCATATCTTTGTAATCGCCAGGCTTGTGGTCCCGGTTTGCCACGAAAAGCCCGATCGGTGTTCCGAGCGTTAAACCGTTCTCGACGCCGGACATGATCGTAACTTCATCCTTTTCCTGACGCGGCGTAGTGATGATACTCTGCCCAGGGCGACGCCGGTCCAACTGTGGTTGTATATCCGATTCGCTCAGTTCGACCTGCGATGGACAGCCATCAACGATCGCGCCTACGCCGCGGCAGTGCGACTCACCAAACGTTGAAACCTTAAATAATGTTCCTAGTGTACTCGACATTTACAATTTCGCTTATTAATGTTGTTCTGTAGACGATTTGGACGACACGCTCAGTTGGAAAAAACGCTTCGGATCCAGACTAGTTGATAATTCTAATGTGTACTTAGTATAAAATCAATGATTGTGGCTCCAAGAACGTCTGCAGGTTGTTTTTTCCTCAAAAATTATATATACTATTGTTCTATGGAAAAGTGTTTTTACTACAAGACTAAGGTTGGGGACTTCTCGATTCGGATGGCGAATGACGGCCGATACGAGCTTTGGGTCAATGATAAGCACATTGCAACGTACGAATCCGTTGGCGAAGCAGCTGAACCTGTCGCGTATCAGACTACCGGACATTACGAGTGGGATATTCTGCAACCCGATATCGATATAGATGAGTTCGATATACCGACGGATATATCAGCGTGGACCTGGGATTATTTTGAATTCTAGACCGCAGTCAGTCTGATTTCGGTTCGCCCGGACTCCGCATAATGTGGAAAACGACCGCTTCTGAGTGGTCAACTACGAGATTTCGAATAATACTATCCCCCTTCACGTCAGTTCCTTGTGGCTTCCATCGCAAAACGGTGCGTTTCCGGTTCGTTTACACAGGCACAAATACGCTGTTCGCGATTCCTCTGCAACAAAATGAACAGGCGTAAAACCCGTTCCGCGGTGTGATCCGTCACAGAACGGTTGGTTCTTCGACATGCCACACGCACACCAATAGTACTTCTCATCCTTATTTAACTCGACCGCGATAGATTTTCTCCCTGCAATCGTTGCCTCTGCCATTATAGATCCTCTCCTGTATACGTTGATCGCCTTTCAGTTTCCGACCAGGCGTTCTGCTGGCCAGCAGATTGCCGATTAAAATATCATTCCGAATCTGTCGGCGACAATAAGTTAAAGCCGTCATACCGTACTCTCCGACCAAGAATTCGTCTGCCTGCAGTCTGGTTGAAAAATCGACAGAGAGCTATAGCACATTATTCCTCAATTTAGTCGCGGAAATTCGCTCGCACTTCCTCGTCAAAATAATTTACACCCAAATGTTACACCTGGGAAACTATTCTTTACGCTGGCTGTGAGGACTGCGCCTGGAACAATGCCTATAAATATTCATAAATACTTCATAATAAAATATTTAACATATATATATCAATCATTGGCATCCCAACTGCTAATCTAGTTTTCAGTAGAAATAATTTGTCGACGTTTTTATGTTTATCAACTACAGCTGGGGCTGATCATGCGAACAGGAAGAATACTTGCGATGGATGACGATGCGATCGTCAGGATGCTCATATACAGGATTTTATCGAATGTCGGTCATCAAACCGTTGTAGCGGTAGAGGGGAACGAAGTCATTTCCGTTTATTGCGATGCGATTAAAGCGCGACAACCGTTCGACGCGGTAATACTGGGCATAAAGAATGCCATCGGTCTTGGGGGATTGGAAACTATCTCACAACTTCTAAAAATAGATCCTGGAATTAAAGCAGTCGTGTCTAGCGGATACTCGGATCACCCCGTGATGGCAAATTACGATTTTTACGGATTCACGTCGCGCCTACCTAAACCCTATCGTCCAAACGAACTTACTGATATAATCCGCACAATGTTGTAAAGCTACCGCAGGCGGTACAATTTTTGGACAACTTTGAATGCAGTAACTAAGATCTATGTTGAGCCTAGCGAAATCCGCCGCGGTGGAAACGATTTTTTTTAACCGGCATTCTGCTGACCAGCAGAACGCCTGGTCGAAAACTCCGGGATTATTGCTATAACATGCTGTCTGCAAGTATCAGCCGTCGTCGATCACGCTGGATAACTCCACGGCTCGCCACGATGCGGCGCCCACTTCCTGCTTTGACCCGGTGGCTAAACCGATGTGGTTCCTGAGTACGGGAGTATCGACGTGAATTTCAGCTTGAAACTTCGCGACCTGCGAGATATTTTCTGAAAAAGAGCGGAGATTAAACATGACAGATCAGTCGAGTAAGAAATCACAAGCCGAAAGTTTCGACTACAAGAAGGAAATCCGGGAAGCAAAAGCGGAAATCTTGAGACAGAAGGGACTTATCGAAAGGCTTGAGGAAAAATTAAAAGAACAACGAAAAACAATTTAGTTTTAGCGACTGTCCCCACCTTGACACCTGGCCAAGCGTCTCACCTAATGCAGATGAGGACTCTACCGATTCCCTAAAATTCAAAAAAATGGAGCCAGCGACCGGACTCGAACCGGTGACCTGCGCATTACAAATGCGCTGCTCTACCAACTGAGCTATGCTGGCTCATTAAGGAATTACTACAACAACCGTAGTTAAAACTATGATTCTTCTGACCTTCCCGCACTTGCGGGATGCTCTACCAACTGAGCTATGCTGGCTCATTGAACTAGAATACAACTTCACTTGCCATACCGAATTCGGCGAATGTTCATCGACAATTTCGGGCATCGCTGATACGAAGTCCGAACTCCCACTCCTCAACGCCGCCCTATTATAATTATACCCCCGCACATAGTCCAGACAATAGTTGACGAATTTGTACGTTTTTTCAGTCCCGCATCAATCAGGCAGGTAACCCCGACGTCAATTTTGCCCATATCAAGCGTGCCACTTTGTCGCAATATCACTTTCCCCAACCTAGCCATAATATCTCGTAACTTACTTCTCTGGATCGTTTTATAATTTAAGCAGAGTACTTGGCATAAAATCTTCTTCAGGAGTGTACGCCAAATGAATGGTGCACACGTAACCGAAAGGACTGAACATTATGAGTACCAATAATTTTACCGACAAATCTCAAGAAGCATTATCCGATGCTCACGGAATCGCTATAAGACTGAATCACCAGGAATTACGTCCGATTCACTTGCTGATGTCATTAATCGAACAGCAGGCCGGCTTGATTAGTGCTGTCTTGGAAAAACTAAACGTTCATCAAGAGCGTCTTACAAACAGTGTTAATTCGGCGCTCGCAGCAATTCCAGAAGTTACCGGACCGGGAGTCGGTCAGGTCAGCGCAAGCCGAGGGTTCTCGACGGTCTTGGTGGATGCAGAAGATTTAGCGAAGACATTCAACGACGATTATGTCAGCGTCGAACATCTACTGGTGTCGCTAATTAAGAATGATAATGAATGCGGAAATATCCTCGCCGAATTCGGGGTTACTGAGTCAACTTCTCTTGAAGCACTTCAGAATGTGCGCGGGAATCAGAGAGTGACGTCGCAGAACCCTGAAACAACATATCAGGCGCTGGAGAAATACGGTCGTGATCTCACGAATCTCGCCGACCAGCATAAGCTCGATCCTGTAATTGGCCGAGATGAAGAAATTCGCCGGGTGATTCAAATATTATCGCGGCGCACAAAGAACAATCCCGTATTGATCGGAGATCCCGGTGTCGGGAAAACGGCTATCGTTGAGGGGTTAGCATTGCGAATTATCAACGACGACGTGCCTGAGGGCCTAAGAAATAGACGTCTTGTAGCTCTGGATATGGGCGCGTTGATTGCGGGTGCGAAGTTTCGCGGTGAGTTCGAAGAACGACTCAAAGCGGTATTAAAAGAAGTAACCGAGTCGGACGGGAAGGTGATCCTATTCGTCGATGAATTACACACGGTTGTCGGCGCAGGTGCCGCGGAAGGCGCAGTTGACGCTGGAAATCTTCTTAAACCGATGCTCGCACGCGGGGAACTGCACTGCATCGGAGCAACGACGCTCAGCGAATACCGAAAATACATTGAAAAGGACAAGGCTCTGGAACGACGGTTTCAACCCATTACGGTTGATCAACCGAGTGTGGAAGACACAATATCAATTCTCCGAGGCCTAAAGGAACGGTATGAGATACACCATGGCGTTACGATACGTGATTCAGCGCTAATCAGCGCTGCGGTTCTGTCGAACCGATACATAACTGAACGTTTTCTGCCGGATAAAGCGATTGACCTCATTGACGAAGCAGCAGCCAAGCTACGAACTGAGATTGACAGTTGTCCCGTGGAGATAGACGAGATCGCCAGGAAAAAACTACAGATGGAAATTGAAATCACAGGCCTGAAAAAGGAAAAGGATGAGGTTTCTAAGAAACGACTTGGAACTTTGAAAACCGATCTTAAAGCAGTCAACGAGAAACTTACGGTGCTTCAAGATAGATGGAGCACTGAAAAAGAATCGATTCAGGATATACAGACATTGCGTGAATCGTTAGAACTCGCGAAACGGAGCCTCTCCGATTCGGAACGCGAATATGATTTAAATAAGGTAGCGGAGCTCCAGCACGGGACGATTCCTAACCTGGAACGTCAGATAGAGGAGGCGGAAACAGCGTTCAATGAAGTTTCCGATCAACGCCTTTTGAAGCGACAGGTCGATGACGACGATATCGCGGATATAGTCAGCCGATGGACACATATACCTGTCACTAAATTGTTGCAAGGCGAGCGGGAACGTTTGTTGAATCTGGGAGATTTACTTCATCGGCAAGTCGTCGCGCAGGACGAAGCGGTCGACGCGGTAGCAGACGCAGTGCTTCGGTCACGTGCCGGATTGAAAGATCCGAGCCGCCCGATAGGCAGTTTTATTTTTCTTGGACCGACAGGTGTTGGAAAGACTCAACTCGCGAAAGCGCTCGCTGGAGTATTATTTGATGACCAGAAGGCATTGATTCGCATCGATATGTCGGAGTATATGGAGAAACACAGTGTATCCCGCCTTATCGGGGCACCTCCTGGCTATATTGGACACGACGAAGGTGGCCAGCTGACGGAAGCCGTACGTAGACGCCCGTACTCCGCGATCTTATTCGACGAAATCGAAAAAGCCCACCCGGAAGTCTTCAACGTCCTACTACAACTGCTGGATGACGGTCGTTTAACAGATTCACAGGGGCATGTGGTAGACTTCAAGAATACGGTCATAATAATGACCTCCAATCTGGGAAGTGAATTACTGATTAATGCGGGGGCTGAATTAGGCGCGAAAAAAGAGCTCGTTTTAACCAAACTGCGAGCGACCTTCAAGCCTGAATTTCTGAATCGAATTGATGATATTGTCGTGTTTAATCCTCTCACCGTAGAGGATCTTACCGAGATCGTCGATATTCAGTTAGCGGAGTTCGAAATCCGCGCCAGGAAAGCAAACGTTAAGACGGAAATCACTGACGCCGCGAAACGCAAGTTAGCGCAGGAAGGATTTGATCCGGCCTACGGGGCAAGGCCCCTAAAACGAACCATAAACAAGCGGCTCGAAACGCCGATCTCCCGAATGATTATCGCCGACGAAGTCACGGAGAATTCCGTCGTTAGAATCGATGCAGGCGAGACCGATTTCACATTCGAAGTCGTAGGCCGTTAGATCCTCACCTTTAATTCCGTTCGGTGTCGCATAAATTATTGCCGTTAACCGAAATAATTTCCGTCGCACCAAATCAAATGTGGGTGTACCGAAGTAATGAGCGACTGCCAGATCGACTTCTACAAGAACTTGAAATCAGTCAACGAGAAGACGCTGAGCATTTTTCTTGCTAGCTCGTTTACGCGCCAAATATCACCGCAGTTTTTAGCGGATAGTGTTTTGGCGTACCCAAAACGAACTGGAAAGGGCCTACGACCGGCATTAACGATGTGGGTCTGTGGGCTATTTGGCAAGGATACAGAACGGGCCGAGAAAATTGCCGCGGCCGTCGAAATGTTTCACATCTGGACGCTGGTTCATGACGACATCATAGATGACGACGATGTACGTAGAGGTGGCCCGTCCGTGCATAAGCATATTGAGGACCTTCTTCTAACTAAGAACGCGGCTATCGAACGGTCACAAGCGAGAAGGTACGGTTCTGATTTCGCGATTCTCTGCGGAGATATTCAACACGCATGGGCGAATACTCTTATTCTTGACTCCGCCACCAACGGTCTCGATCCTGAAATCGTTCTTAGTGTTTCCCGGCGTCTGAATAGTACAATCACACCCGGCGTTATAACCGGGCAGGCAATTGATATAGAACTTTCTTTACTCCCGATATCATCGATCAGCCCGGAACAAATTGAGTCAATGTTGCTCTTGAAAACCGGGTTGCTAATTCGATTTGCGGCAGAGTGCGGGGCGCTCATCGGACTAGGGATAACTGATTTCGACGATCCGCGCGTGGCAGAAATCGGGGAGTTCGCCGAGAAAGCCGCATTGGCTTTCCAACTAAAAGATGATTTACTCGGGACGTTGGGGGATCAGGATAGTCTAGGGAAACCGATCGGATCTGACTTGAGAGAAGGCAAACGTACACTTCTATACGCAACCGCAACAAACTTGCTTGGTGACCACGACAGGGAACACTTTTTGACGTGCCTCGGCAATCCGAAATCAAGTAACGACGACTATCAAACAGTGTGTAACTACCTGCGGGAGTGCGGTGCAATCGGTAAGATTGAAGATAGAATCCGAGAACTCGTAAGCGCGGCCGAAGGATTGCTAGATAAAGCGCCGGATAATAACTATAAACAATTGCTAAAACAGTGGATACAGTTCATCCATACGCGCGATCACTGAGCGTACCGGTCAACTTCCTTGACTGCGACTTCGTTGACGATTACTTCTGTGAATCACCGGCATTCCCCTCATCATAGATGATAATGGAATTCTTAGTATTGTTCTTGACGTTAGTGTCGTCCATACCGCTTATCGATACCTCGGAACTTATATTCATTCTACTCAATTCCTGAAGCCGCGCTGCGGAAACGTGAAAGATTTTACTTACAGTCTCGCCAACGCCCACATTATAGAATTCAAGATCCTCCTCGCCGTCGTCGTACGCAACCTTTAAGTTAATTTTAGAAAGGGGTTCCGTCCCTTGATTTTGGGCGGATACGACAATTGCGATTACTTCCCCTTGCGCGGTGGTGGGATCCAGATAGTGGCCAGTCAGTGCGATATCGTGTATCCCGCTCTGTTTACGATCCTGAATCCAACCGACACTTAAGATCCCGGACCCGAATTCCGGATCCCAACCCGGAGCACCGGTATCGTGTGTATAATTCAGTAGCGTTTCAACTGCCTCAGCCGCATTCGCCTCGGGACTGGAGGACATAATTCCAGCCAAGGTCCCGGCAACAAACGGTGCAGCCGACGACGTCCCGCTAAAACTAACGACCTGGCCGTCAGTCCACGCGGCATTGATACCGATTCCAGGCGCCGCAATATCAACATCACTACCCGTATTAGAGAATGCTGCGTGTTGCCCGGCAGCGTCGACCGCAGAGACTCCGACGACACCCTCATAGCGCGCTGGGAAGGTAACTTCGTCAAATCCATCGTTACCGGCCGCAGCGACGACGGCCACGTCATTCGCCAGAGCGTAATCGACCGCGGCTTTCAGTATAAATGTATCTCCGTGCGTCCCAAGGCTCATAACGATAATATCGGCGCCTTGATCCACTGCTTCCCAGATTCCGCGTGCGAGCGTAAAGGCGTCACCGAGCCCATCATCGTTCATGACCTGGATGCTCAGGATCTCGGAGTCTGGCGCGATTCCCGGAGCACCCGGTGATCCTCCAGCGATAATCGACGCTACCGCCGTGCCATGACCATTGCTCTGCTCCGCAGCCGACTGCTCATCTTCCACAAGATTTAGTCTATCGACCGTCGTATGAGCGAGCGCGGCGTGATCAACAACGCCGGTGTCCAGGACGGCAACGACAACGCCCTCCCCTCGAAAGTCCTTACTTTCGTGTAGCCCTAACCACGTTGGTGCGGTATTGCGAAACGCGCTGTAACCGGCCAATGACACTTCCGGCACACGGTTTCCTGGTGAATAAGGCGTTCGGGTGTAGTAATTGTGTGAGAAGCCAATCGGTTTCGGCTCCAAACCGACCAGATAATCCAATTTCTCCGGGTCTTTGACCCGCAACCGAACTGCACTCCACCCTTTTATAATATCGATAACGGTCGCGCCGTGATCCCGGGCATGTTGTATAAATTTCATCAGATCACTATCATTTTGAAACCGTAGAACGTACTCGCCTTCGATAAGGTCTTTATTTTTTTTTGCCTCGCCGGACTCAATACGTCCGTCGATAGTCTCAGCAGCCTTATATACTGGATTGGCCGGCGCTGTTATAATCCGAACACGCCGTTCGCCGGTGTCAATCGAATTCGAGCTCTGCCTGAGGTCAATTGCGTCTACGGATTCGGTATCGATACGGGGCCCCCGTCGGTGGGTCGCTAGCATGAATAACAAAGCCAGATTCAGAGCAGCTACCAGCAAAACCATAATCTTCAATTTAGTATTCTCGAACTTCCTCATATAACCCTATTTCGTATTATGGTGTTGCTGAAGTTTAAATTGCTCGACACTCTGATCATTTTCATAGTCGCCGAGACTATTCGCAAGCACCTTTAAGTGCGGCAGTTCAGCGATGAAACGGATATCCTTGATATGATCTGGAATCAGCAGTTTCCTTAACTCCCTGCACCCGCCCAAGGGTCCGGCATCCTCTATTAGAGCACATCTATCCAGCATTAGTTCCTCAAGCCCCAGGGCCGTGAGACCGGTAAGATCATCGATGACTCCGTTTATGATGATGAGTGTCGTTAAAGGTAATTCTTCGAGACCAACAATCGATCTCACTGCCGTTGAGTTGAGAGTTAGTTTCCGCAGTTTCATGCGAGAAATTGGGCTTAAATCCTTGATTTCAAGGCCCTGAAGTTCAAGGGACAGGAGGTCAAGTTTACTCACGAGTGTCAGGTCCTCCGGTTTCGCATTTACGATACCGAGGTGCATTAGGCCAAGTTCGGATAACTCCGGAATCTCCCGGAGTTGATCGCTATCGACAATGAGGCGACTGACTTTTAGCGCATTCAGAACTTCGATCTGCCGAATCGGCGCGCCGGCGATTGATAGGCTGGTTAAGGTTGTGTCCAATAACGGCGCAAGGTCAACAATTGACGTATTCGATATATTGAGATTCGTAATCGGCGCCTTGGCAATCCTGCCGAGATCAGAAACTCGTGTATCTTTGAGTGAGAGTATAGCCAACGGCATATCAGTGAGCGCGCTTAAATCGGTGATTGCAGTGCGATTAAGATGTAGTTCTGTGAGAGGAATACCTTTTAAGGCGTCGATTGTAATTAGATGCTTATTATTCGACAAGTTCAGCATAAATCGATCACTGGTAATGGCATAGCGGTATTTCAATGGCACAGTCCCCGGGTTACTGCGCCCCAGAGATTCAAGCGCGCCGGTTAATAATTTCCTACTCATAACCTTACGCTCTGTCTGCTCGAATAAGTATTTTTTGAGGTGAACTTCTGCTGTGTTCGTGGCCTTAATCATCGTGCTCATGAACACGCAAATCACGCTGACAACAACCAACAACATTGAGATTGACAATAGTGCCACACGCAGATGGCGCTTGAATAGGAGCTTTATGACGCTGAATACACTGGCGTCCTCGGCAGATGTCGCGAACCCACCAAGGTATCTTTCAATATCGTCCTGAAGTTCTGGGACACTTTGATACCTGCACTTTGGGTCGGTCATGAGGGCTTTCATTGCAATTGCAGATAGCGGTTCCGGGATTCGTTGTCCAGGACAATGGGGAAATATTTGGGAACTGTTGAAACTGGCGGGTGGCGTGATCTTGCCGTCGACGATGTTGCGTACGACCTGTCTCATATTCGTCCCGGTTATAGACGGCCGTAGGGTGAGCATGTAATACAGCAACCCGCCCAGCGCGTAAACGTCGCTGCGATTGTCGATTTCGCTCTCCTTGCCCAACGCCTGCTCAGGTGGCATGAACGCGGGCGAACCTAATACTTGTCCAGACGGCGTCTTGAGTGCCCCGGGGACATCAGCGTCGGCACGAATCGAGTCTATGATCGAATCCGTATCGGAACCTTCAAACTCGTCCTCATCAATCCACACAGCCTCGATCCCCTCGAGACCGCCATCAACGGACACGATTTTCGCCAACCCCCAGTCAGTGACCAATACCTCTCCGAAATCACCGGTCATTATATTATCCGGCTTCAGGTCGCGATGAATTACGCCCTTCGAATGAGCAAACGCGACGGCCTCACAAACCTTTACAAATATATTCAGTAGCCGAACAAACGGATACCGTTGAGTAAAATCGTCGTTCCCGGCGAAAAGCTTGTCAAGAAGTTCCACCAGATTAGGCCCCTTCACCAATCTCATGGTGTAGAAAATGCGATCGCTGGAGTCGATACTCAACTCATAGAGGGGAATGATCCCTGGATGATCCAACTGTGCGGTCACCTGAGCCTCAACTATGAATCGGAGAACCTGCCTCTTCGTCGCGAGTTTTCCGTCACTTAGAACCTTCATCGCCACCTTGCGCCGGCAATTCAAGTCGTTAGCCGTAAAAACAGTCCCCATACCTCCCTTAGCTAAAATACTCCCTACGCGATACTTGCGGCATTTATCTCCGGACGCGAGGAGAGACGTTGGATCGCCGGAATACTCGATATCAAGATAAACCATTCCCTGTTCGCCAACGAAGGACGTTGCTAATCGCGCAACTTGTGCGCTATCGCTGTCGTGTTCGAATGCCATATTTTCTATATTGGGTTGGTGCCGAGGGGCTTTTTATAGGCAATGCCGGTACCCCGTCCATGCTAATCTTTCCGGATGACGCGAGGATTTCCGAACGACTTCCTGAAGCTGACTTCATGTATGCCGAACGTCTTCATCCCGCATGCGTGACGAAAGATAGCTCGGAGTCTCCTCTGAAACTTGGTCATTTTGGCACACTGAAGTGCGAACTCCAACGAGCACTCCAGCATACCAGCGAATTTGTGTTGCAGTGATCACTGTTGGAGTTCGCGCTTTAGCGTGTCATATCTAAGGTTTCCTTTTGTATTAACAGATCAGTCAGTTGTCGGATCGGCGGATGGCTCTTACGCAATTATTTTGAAGTCGTCTCTCTCCGCACGAGCGTCCCGTATAGACGGGATCCACGCTTTTGCGGGAAGAGTCTTCCGGAACTATCGGGATCCTCGCTTATGCAGGACGGGTAATCCGGACCAAAAATTGTACCGCTTGCGGTATCATACCTCAGTTTTTCCCGACAACAGGACTACGGTGAGTTATGATGGTGGTCAAAAAAATCGGGAAATCAGTCGCCTTGTTGAAGAGAGGTGCAGGGAGCGATAAAGGCGCGTCTCCCTGTCAGTGATGGAAGTCATCAGAACACGAAAGATGATTATGATTTCGGGACAGTGTTCGCGGTTCGATCCAGCATGAAAGTATAGTAGGGATAGTCAGGCGACGTGTACTACGCGAGTCCGCGTAGCAATCCGTAGAAACGATCTTCGTACTCCTCGAATAGACCGTATTTTTTCAGTTTCCCTGCCAAGTCGTCAATTGCCTGGCGTTTCATTGTTGCCGATCGAAAGTCCGCCTCGATTTCCTCTCTGATCCGACGTTTCGACGATTCTTCCGAGTCGTGAGGGGCGAGTTCCTGAATATTTATAGACGCCGACCGCTGAATATAATCCACGACAAACTTAAGAAGGGATACCTCCCACAGTTCATCTGCGCCAATAACGACCGCCGCGAAATCATCCTCGTCCTCAAGCGCACGAGAACGCATATTATCGGCAATTTCGTCGATCGATCCGGTCATCAATTCTTCGCTGGTCTTTTCTTTCCTGAAGTGCAGGCCATATTTTAAGATTCGTACTATTTCACCATGTTCCTCGAGCCACTCTGCATATTCGTGCGCCTTGTCGCCAAAACCATCGAGTAACTGAGAGATGATATGCGCCGGCGTCATGATCTGAGGACGCTCGGAATACACACTGCCGGTGCGCAACCGAACCTTATTAACGTCGTCCATAAGTTCGCTCAGTAAGTAATAACGAATCGTGGTCGCGCCGAAAGTCGCAATCGTCTGCCTGGGCGAATGTACAACTTTCGTCACGTTGACGGCATACCATATGTCTTCTTGTTTACCCATGAGTACCGAAATTCTATGGAAATTCTGATCGTCCTGAATGATTTGGGCAGTTTCGCGTATCAGTCACCCCCCCGCTTGCGACTAATTTAATTTACACCGTAACCAACCTTGAACCGGTTAAATTGAGACTATTTTCCAAAAATACAAGGATTGCTGACGCGCGCCGCGCTCACATACGCTTTGGCAAGAAAGGCGAGGCACTCGCCTGCCGGTTAGTCAGTAACATCGGGATGAAAATACTCGAGAGAAATTATGCGGGTCCCCACGGGGAAATCGATATCATCGCGCGTGACGGTTCAATCCTCGCCTTTATTGAAGTTAAAACACGGCGCAAGTCCTGGAGATCACGACCTGCCGACGCGGTTACCGCGAGTAAAAAGAAACACATTATCAATACCGCGCAACGATACCTGAGGCAACTCAGGAATCCTGCGATCGTTCACCGATTCGATGTTGTGGAGATTATTTTTATTGGCCGACAGCTTATTGAAGTACGTTATTGGTCGAATGAGTTTGGCGCCTCGGAAATTCGCCGCGAACGACAGATAGAAAAATAACGGCTAAAAATGCGAGAGGGGGGACTCGAACCCCCACGCCTTGCGGCACAAGAACCTAAATCTTGCGTGTATGCCAATTTCACCACTCTCGCGTATTAGACTGGGGCTCGCGGGCTCATGGACCCACGATCATATTATTCCGAGTATAGCTGGTAACCAGCTGAAACACAAAATACCTTAATTTTTATACTTTTACTGTATTTGCAACTCCAAGCTGGATAATTCACGAATCGTGTAGCTAAAAGACCAGGCTATCTCAGCGTAAACGTTCGTAAGCGAAACAAAAAATAGTCTGAGATTTATCAAAATCACAATGAGGCGAAGAATATGATTAGTCCGAGAGACCGCGGAACGAAGCGGCAACCGAGTAAAGACAGATTACTTTTAACCGTTGAAAACGGCTGGAAATCGATAAAGAAACGCGATCACAAAAAGATCGATGAAATAAGCGACGACTACCGTCGTTTCCTTACACTCGTAAAAACAGAACGAGCCGCGACCAACGAAGGGGTGGCACGAGCAAAAGAGCACGGGTACACGGATCTTCAGGATGTTATCAACTCCGGAAACAGGCTTAAACCCGGCGACCGGATTTACGCGAATATAAAGGGAAAAACTTTATTGCTTATCCATATTGGTAAGGACCCCATCGAACAGGGACTGCGCATCGTCGGAGGGCACACAGATTCACCGCGATTAGACTTAAAGCCGCGACCGTTGTACGAGGACGGGGGGCTGTCGATGCTGGACACACATTACTACGGTGGTATCAAGAAGTACCAGTGGGTAACAATCCCGTTAGCGCTGCACGGCGTAGTTACCAAGAAAGACGGTGAATCCGTGCAGATAAATATCGGAGAAGACGCCGACGACCCGGTTTTCACGATAACCGACCTACTCCCGCACTTAGGCAAAGATCAGGCCGAGAAAAAGCTGAATGACGGAATCACAGGCGAGGGTTTGAACGTCGTATTCGGAAGCATACCGGATAGCGGAGGGGATTCGAAAACAGCGATTAAACTGAATTCACTTAAGCTGTTGCACGATAAATATGGGATCAATGAATCGGACCTCATCAGCGCCGAGCTTTCCCTAGTCCCGGCCGGTGCTGCTCGAGATTTGGGCATTGATCGATCGATGATATTGGGATACGGCCATGATGACCGCGTATCTGCGTTCTCCGCGATGCGCGCACTGTTTGACATCAAACGAACTCCGGACAAAACAGCTGTCTGCATCCTGACTGATAAGGAGGAGATTGGTTCGGTCGGTGCAACTGGCATGTATAGCTTTCTATTCGAAAATGTAATGGCGGAAATTGTCAATCTCAGTACAAGCGACTACTCCGATCTGATTTTACGAAGGTGTTTGAAGAATTCGAAAATGCTATCAGCAGACGTCAATGCGTTGCACGACCCAAATTATCCGGAAGTGAGCTCGCCAAACGATAATATGGCAAAAATGAACCATGGCTTGGTAGTAACAAAATATGTCGGTTCGCGCGGCAAAGCAGGCTCGAACGACGCACGCGCAGAATACATCGCAGAGCTTAGGACTATCTTCGACGACGCCGGAGTCATATGGCAAACGGGTGAAATCGGGAAAGTCGACCAGGGCGGTGGCGGTACGATCGCATTTATGCTTGCCCGGTATGAAATGGATGTCATCGACTGCGGAGTCGGTGTCTTAAGCATGCACGCACCGTGGGAAGTCGTCGGAAAACTGGATATCTACATGGCATACAAAGGTTATAACGCGTTCTATCGTTCCTGATCAAGTGAAAAGAAAGGAATCATGAGGCCACCAGAATTCATGACGTCGTGATTCGCGGCGAGGGCCATTGTTTGAATGCAGGTCCGCACCCGCGGACTCTTCCCGCATAGGCAAGGATCCCGTTCGTTCGGTATCATCGCTGATAAATTCAAAATCGTCTCCGCACGAGCGGAGTCCGTTCATACGGACCAAAAATTCGACTGCTCGCAGTCTAAAATCCTTAAATTTCCGAAGGAGCCACCTCATGACTGAAAGAATTGTACTATTACTCTTTTTTTTCGTTCTCTCACAGGCTTTCACGGCTGACGAAGAAGACAGCCACCACATTGAACCATACGTCGGGACCGAAGAATTCGAAAGACTAAAAAAGCTAGTGGGCACATGGGAAGGCACGACAGATAACGGCGATCAGAAAGGGCCGACTAAAGTCGAATACTTCGTGAGTTCCCGCGGTAGCGCGTTAATAGAGAAAATCTTCATCGGCACGCCACACGAAATGGTCTCTGTCTATCATGAGCGCGGCGGAAAATTGGTGATGACGCATTACTGCGCACTCGCGAATCAGCCGAACATGCTCTTAACGAAGAAAACCGAAAACACGCTTAGTTTTGAGTTCGGGGGATATAATGACATAGATCCGACGAAAGACTGGCATATTCACGCACTGGACATTGCGTTCGAAAGTGATGACGCGATCATTCAGAATTGGACCTCACACAAAGATGGGAAAGAGGATCACGCGATCAAATTGACGCTAACTCGGGTGAAATAACACCGTTGCTTATCGACGTCGGAAGCGGGACAGGAATAGTGTCGTTACCACCAGGTTCATCAGGACTCCAGCTTTTCACAATCTCGCAGGTATAGTATAAATTTCGTCTGTGACGAGCTTGGCAGCCTACTGAAAAGACGTATCTCTAACAGTCGAATTAACCTTTTCTACAGTCTAGAATGGCTGAATTACACTGAGATAGAAGAATGTGTTGTCTTTCCTGTCTGGAAACTGTTCTATCGCCTTATCGATGAAGTACTTATTCCAACAGGCCGTGATCTTAGTATTCGTTTTTTCGAATTCGTACGCAGCAAACACTGATAAGTGCTGGCCGAGGTGGTCAGAACTGATGTTAAATTGCTTGCCCCAAACGATAGTGCTCGGATCGAAGCTATAAATCGCGCCCTGTCTGTCATACATATACATATCGAACCAGGATATTCTCACAAACAAAGGATTGTTTTTCAGGGGGCTGGCAGTGACGCCGAAGCCGTATTCCTTCAAATTGATGTACGGTGAATAATCAGTTGACTGTCGGCTGAGGTGACTGGCTGGTGCAAATGGGACATAGTCCTCTTCGTCTTTTTTCCCGCCCGACGCAACGTTGAACGCGGTATAAACCTTCAAGTCACTCCAGTGCCCCGTTGTCAAATTCCGCGCCAGAAGACCATGCCCCGCAAAACCGCGTCGATCGCCAAACTGCTTGACCACATCAAAGTCGATGTCGTACTTGTCCCAGGAATTCTTTATACGGGAACCGAATGAATAGACATCAAAATTCTCTGCGCCGTTTTTTAGGTCATGCTCCTTATAAAACGTGTATTGTTCAACCTGCCAGCCACCGGGTCGGAAAGTAAAATGATAACCACCGACGACATTCTCAGGATCGATATCGTCATGGGGTTCGAAAGCCTCGATCCCGCCGAAAAATGACGCATCGACGATATCGGAAAAATGATCATAACGGACAACATCATAACTGACAGTGTTATTGAGCCACATGTCGGTTCCCAAAACCAGGCGGGATCCATAGTTCAGAGTCTGTCTTCCGACAGTCAGCTGATTCGCGAGATCCTCGTACCGCAGAAACGCCTGCTGAAAATGGATCTTGCTCTTGTAACGGCGATGCTCGTTTAGCTTGGTACTTGATTCCAAAGAACTATGTTCGAGTTCGATAAATACCGAAAACTTCTCGGTTAGCTCCGCATTAAGATGCAGTTTCAGATTGGTAAGCGTGTAATCGTCGTCGTAGTCCCGACGCCACGCGCTACCCGCCGCATCAAGGGCTGCAAAATCCGGCACGATGTCACCATTTCTCCAACTCTCAAAACGGAGTCTGGCGGATCCACCGACGGATAGTTTCGGATCGTGATCCTCCGCTACAGCCGACTGTCGTTCAGGGTCGTCGCCAACACCTGCTCCGGACACAGCCTCCCCGGATATCTCACCTTTAGATGAAATAACCAATAACAGCACGAGCGGTGACAACTTTATCAGGGTTCTTATCCGGTTCGTATTCATACGTCTCTGCACTTTCTGGTCGTAGATCGTCACTCAGGCATCTGAGAATCACACCATATCGGCATGTCAAGACCCCGGCGAGTCGGAATCCGTCCCGCATCAGCGTGGATCCCGTGAGTACGGGACGTTAATTCAGGACGGTTCGAGGCAGCCTACTCCAAGTTCGGCATTTGGAGGTTGACTAGTAATGCCAACAGGTTCACGAAGATTGTTATCCCGCAGATAAATTCGATTAACCGTGGGGTAATAATTGTCAAACCCCACACGGCTAAGACCTGTATCGACTTTCCGACGACCGGGCCGATGATAATCCCGTATGTCAACGATAGATTCCTCACAACAATATTGAGTTCTCGCTCAGGGCCAATGATAGCCATGAAATACATGGTCGATGCTGCATCGAGCAATACCGAAATGATCAGAACCCGAAAGTAAACGCGGTAATCTGTTACCAGTAGTCGGCTGTTTCTCTTGACATCAATCGTCTGATCGAGTAGGCGCATGGTCTTCTGTCGAAGAATGTTAAAAGGTTCAAGGTTTCCGCCGTCGTTCTCTCCCGCTCAGCGGGATCTTTGCTATCAGTCTCCGCACAAGCACATACGTCCGGACACGTGGCGGAACAGACAGGCTTCAGAGGTTTCCGGCGCTACCACGATCCTGCCTATACGGGAAGGGGCACCAGAGTTGAGCGGCTCGAAATCTGAAACGGATAACCTTATCTATGCATGAATTTCGTCACGAGAGTTCGCAGTAGAAAGTTCGTGCATAGATCAGGCTAAAGACACAGCAAAAACTTTCGGTTCAACTTTCTTGGTTCTTAACATTTGAACTGTGTCCCGAACACGCGCGTGCGAAAAGCCCTTTAACCGCTGAACCTTCTTTCAATAGTGTATCGCCAACCAGATCGTTTCCGTGTCGTCTGCTGTCCACTCGACCCGATGCTTCACGTGCGCAGGGATATTGATATACGATCCCTCGCATAATTCGACAGCGTCGTTGTCCCCTTGAAACTGGATAACCGCTCGGCCCTTCAACACGAGAATCCATTCACTGCTCTCCTGATCGTACCAGAACCCATTCGGCGAAGACTGTCCGCTTGATACGATTCGTTCGATTCGAAGTGTCGAACTCTCCAGAAGTGTTTCGAAAATCTCGTCCGACATCTTCTGTGGAATATTATCCAACAGGTTTGCCGGTCGTAATTCGGTGTTCCCGCTATCGATCGGGTATGATTCCATAAAACCTCACCTTTGCGCCCGCAGGTGCCTGCTAATCGGTACCGGGATACTCTTCCCGCTCCGCGTCGGTCTTCCGACGGACTTTATGCCACGTAACATCTCCGCAACGAGCACATTTTCCCAGCTGCCGCGGTTCTCCGAATCCCTTGTATCTGACTCCTCCGGCATCCCATAAGTCACGTTTGTACCCGCACGGACACTCGATTAACCAATTTCTGGTACCTGATTTGATGGCGACAAACATCCGTTCGGGAAGGATAAATTTCAAAAATAAATGTTTCGCCGGAACACCATCTTTCCTTGCCGTGCACGCGTTCACGGGAATACTAGAATCGCCATTGGCAACCTTAAACGTCCGATGCATACGCATACACCAGAACACGATATAGACCATAAAAGCAATGCAGTTGGTGAGAAATGCCGGGATATTCAGCCTGACCGGCGTCGATATATTCGCGTGCGTCGTGATAGCGGTGGTAATAAGCAGAAACCCGAACATGACAACTCCGAATTGTGCCAGAAGTTCACCGAATCTGGTTATGAACAGATTCTTATTATCTGGGTTCAGCCAATAGTCTTTGTTTCGAATATTAATAAAGCGGGAGGGTACTGCTGAAATACAGGCGGGGAGAAAGAAAATCACGATGAATGTCGAAATATCGATCGCGAGCATAATCGCAGTATTAACTTCTTTCGACGCCCAGGAATTCGGACTACCGGTGTTACCGAAATTCATGGCGACTTTGGGCGGGAGTAAATGGAAGGTAAAAAGAGTAAACGCGACATTGACCAGGAACAAGACTATAAAGAGCTTTCGCATCTTAAACGACAGGCGGGCCGATACCTGAATGAGTTAGAATTAGTTGTGTGAAGGTGATGCCACAATTCCGAAAATAGCCGATTCTATTGATGTGGATTATTAACCTGAAAACATTTAAGTGCGTTATCGTCGATCGACATTGACCAACTCCACTCAATCACTCGTGGGTAAAATAAGCGAACATTCCCATTCGTAATCTTACTTTTACTCGTAGTCGTAATCTTTCTGGTTTTTCGAGGTGAAATTTATGAGAGATTACGATTATGATTACGAGTACGAAGAGAATCCAACGAAAAGTTCTCTGGATTTGGGACTAGGACGGGATCGTACGGTCCAGGGTCTTTTCTATCTTTAGGACATATCCCGACGTGGTGGATACATTCACCTCTATCACCTTCGCGATATCTGTCGCGTCCTTAAGCGCCTTGGCGTAACTCCGGCAATTAGGGTCTATCTTGATCGCCTCACCGCCAATCAAGTCGATTATTACCGGGTAAACCTTTTTGTCCGGCAACTGCTGCCGCTGGATATTCGCCTTGGGATCCTCAATCTGCGGCAACCAGATCTCATCGACGGATGAAAATGGAATAACCTTTGGGCTAAAGGGTTTTCCGAAGATGCTGAAATACTGTGTGAGTTCGCGAGTCGCTTTTCGTATTTCGATCTTTCTTGACATGAACGCAACGGTTAAGCCAGTCAGAAACATTGGAACATATAATAAAACTTGTACAATTGTGTTCTGAAGCAGGGGAATAGACCTCTCAAGGAGAAAAAGCCCGAATAAGATGATATACAACAAGATGGCGTACCGGGTGTACGACTGGACGTGATATGCCAAATACTCGGGCGCAATGTCTTTTTGGGGGTTAAAATACTCCATATTCTTTTGACCTCTTTTTACTCGGAAGAGCAATGTATACTGCAAGCAGTATAGTTTTTGATCCGTGTTCTCGGAGAGAAAACTTTTAACTTATCACCTAAGGGATTTCGAACGGTATATTTGACCCCGAGACAAACACAATATTAGGTAACTACCGAAAATCAATCTCCTCAGGGTCCTGGTCAAAAAGATGACAGCAAACATTTCGTCCTTCTGCCATGTGTTCGTCCGGAAATGATACACGACATTTATCCATCACCTGCGGACATCGCGTTTGAAACGGGCACCCCGGAGGTTTGTTCGAAGCAGATGGTATCTCTCCAGATAACAATGTTCTTTCTTTCCTTTCCTGGCCGGGAATTGGAATCGAATCGATCAATACTTTTGTATACGGATGAAGCGGGTTCTCCATAAGCGATTGCGTTGGCCCGACTTCGACGATATGACCGAGATACATTACCGCGATGCGATCTGAAATATGCTTGACTACACTTAGATCATGAGAAATAAACAGCAGCGATAAATCGTACTTCTCCCTAATGTCCATCAGTAAGTTGAGAACCTGCGCCTGAACAGACACGTCCAGCGCGCTGACGGCCTCGTCGCAGACGATGAATTCCGGCGACATCGACAACGCTCGCGCTATACAGATTCGCTGGCGTTGGCCTCCTGAGAATTCATGCGGAAAACGATGCAATGCGTTTTCGCCGAGACCAACATCCTGCATCAGCCGCCGTGCCTCAGATTCGCGATCTGCCGCGCGAATCATGCCGTGATCGACCATCCCTTCAGTGATAATATCTACGATCGTCATCCGAGGATTGAGCGACGAATATGGGTCCTGGAATATGATTTGAATTTTGCACCCGGTTGATCGCGCCGCCTCGGGATCCTGAATATCCTGACCGTCGAAGAAAATGGAACCAGCGGTCGGCCGTTCAAGACCGACGATGGTCCGCCCAAGCGTCGTCTTACCGCAGCCAGACTCGCCGACAAGGCCGAGTGTCTCGCCACGATCTATCGACAGCGAAACGTCATCCACAGCTTTGACATAACCGTGAACCGTCGATAGTACACCGCGGCGAATCGGGAACCAGGTCTTTAGATTTTTGACGTCAAGAATGGTAGACATAGGGAGTTGCGTGTTGCGTGTTGCGTGTTGCGTGTTGCGTGTTGCGTGTTGCGTGTTGCGTGTTGCGTGTTGCGTGTTGCGTGTTGCGTGTTGCGAAAAATGAAGTTCAACTCAAAACATCTACCAGCCGAATACAGAAAATGTTACGTATTTTTCTATCTATGTTTACGATAAATACCAATCGAGTCTCGCTATTAGCTCTCGTTGGGCATGAATAAAGCTCGTTTCCCCACCATCTGCTTGCGTGCGACAGGTGATGTATTCACTCATAAAGAAACCGAACCGTTGCAGTTCACCTGTCCACGAAATACGTATCACGATTCACGAAACACGCAATACGAATCACGCAAGACGAATCACTTATCATACAAAAAACACGCTACCTTGCGGTCTTCACCTTGATCTTCCAGCGCCGGCTTGGCGGAGCGGCAACGATCCATAACGGAAGGACAACGGTCCGCGAAGTGACAACCGCAAGGGTAATCAAGCGGCGACGGAACCTGCCCGTCTATGGCGTTCAGGCGTTCCGTAGCCTCGGTCAGTGACGGCATGGATTGAAGCAGCGCCTTCGTATAGGGATGAAGCGGATTCGCAAAGATTTCTTTAACCGGCGCCTCTTCGACAATTCGCGATGCATACATAACCAAGACCCGGTCGCACATCTCCCAGATAACGCCCATATCATGCGTGATTAGCAATACTGACGTGTCGGTGTCAACCATCTCCTGAATCAACGACATTATTTGCGCCTGTATCGTTACGTCTAACGCGGTCGTCGGTTCGTCCGCGATTAGCAGTTTCGGTTTAAGGATCAATGCCATTGCAATCATCACCCGCTGGCGCATACCGCCGGAAAGCTCAAACGGATACGCATGCATCCTCTCCGCTGCATCCGGGATACCGACTTTCCCGAGCCATTCCGTTCCAATCTGCCAGGCATCTTCTTTGGATATTGAATCATGAAGCCGTAGGGTTTCAATAAGCTGCGTACCAACGCGATGAAGCGGTGACAGCGCCGTCATCGGCTCCTGAAAAATTACGCTGATATCGTTACCGCGAACGGATCGCAAATCTGAGATCGGCAATTTTAACAGATCCTCTCCTTCAAACTGTGCCACCCCGGATACGATCTTACCCGGCGGCGACGGGATCAATCGTAGAATACTCATTGCGGTCACCGACTTTCCGCACCCCGACTCACCCACAACACCGACGATTTCGCCCTTGTTGATCCGGAAACCAACGTCATCAACCGCAGTCAGTTGACCATCGTCAGTGTCGAAGACAACGGTCAAATTGCTGACAGAAAGCAAGGGGATTTTCGATACGGGAACGTGATTCGTGTTACGTGGCTCGTGATTCGTGTTACGTGGTGCGTGATTCGTGTTACGTGGTGCGTGGCTCATATTGGGTAATTTTAATAATTTAGTTGAGGGTTGTTAAGTAAACGGGATGTCGTCCAAGAGGTTATGAGGGACAATTGAGTATTCTGTAGGCGACTCTTTCAGATCTGCATATCGATTCTTTGGGATGATTGTGAGCAATAAGCGAATTATTTGCGTGAGAATCCGAATGCGGTGAAGTGACACGTCATTCGTCAGAACATGGCGACCTTTATAATACCACCCACGCGATTCTCGAGCCGAACCCAAGGCGTATTCATAAAACCGAGTTTGATCGCGTTTTGACGATCGGCTGTATCCCTCTGAAATATTCGAACTCACTGATCCGACTGATCGACAGAGTTGATCAGCTAGTCCGACTGTGCGTTTATCTTTGACTAGTTTTGAGACATCAGGCCACGCGATATCCACCGCGAATAATGCTAATCGATAGACCTCCATCTGCCACAGTACGTCGTTTCGAAATTCATCCGGAACTGTCCCCAACCACTCTTCGTAGGTTTTATATCTAACACCATCCACCATAGTTAATCACCAATAGTTTTCCACTCCCCCACCTATTACGAAACACGCTCCACGTAACTACGCCTCATATTCCACGTTTCACGCAACACGCAATACGTACCACGAATCACGAAACACGAAACACGTACCACGAAACACGGCTTCCCCTCATTCCATCCTGCTATATCGTCGCGGATCAAACGCGTGTCGCGCGCCCTCCCCTATGAACACGCCGAGGAGCATAACGATAAAAAGCGCCAAAGACGGATAAAGGATCAACCACCACGCCCATCGAAATTGCTGCGCCTGCGCTAATAACTCCCCCCAGCTCGGGGTCGGTGGCGGCAAACCGAATCCGAGATAATCGAGCGCCGCCAGGGACCCGATCGCACCGACTAGAGAAAACGGGAAAAACGTAATGACCGGAACAAGCGCGTTCGGCAGAATATGCCGAGATATAATCTTTGGTGTCGAGATCCCCATGCTCTGTGCAGCTTCAACGAACGGTCGTTTACGCAGCTTCAGAAATTCTGCCCGAATATAGTAAGAGATCCCTATCCAATTGAAAATAGCGTATATGAACAGCAACAGGCTGAAACTCCGCCCGTAAATTGAGCCCATCAGAATCATTATATACAGAAACGGCAGTGCACTCCAGATCTCGATCAACCGTTGCGCTGTGATATCGATCTTACCACCGTAGTATCCCTGAATCGCGCCCATTGCGATACCGATGACCATCGAAATTAAAACAAGTACGAACCCGAAGGTCACGGAGATTCGGAAACCGTAGATGATTCGCGCGGTAACGTCGCGCCCGGCACTGTCTATCCCCATCCAGTGCCTTTTCACCGGTTTATACGGCCAGCGAATATCCTCCTTCTCGAAGCGAATCTCGTATTCAACATTCTCGACCGTCAACTGCCTGGCATCAACAGGTGCTGAAAGTCGTTCCTCTACCAGATCAACAATGACTTCGCGATCAGATGATTCAAGGCCCCTCCAAACCGCGGACGTAGAGCTAATAACATCGAGATGTTCGTCGAATACCACGGTTTCGGAAGAATTTTTAGCCTTGGCTACTTCCCGAATTGTCAATCGCACCGACTTCGGGTTTCGCTGACGCGGTTTATAAGTGGCGACTGACAGCTGCACCTTCCCTCCCTCACCTGCTTTACTCTGCGACATATCCGAGAACGACTCCGCAGCCCGATTATCGAACCGTTTCCGAATCTCGACGATCAGGCGATCGCTCAAAGTCCAATAATCCGTAATGCGAAGGCCCTTTACTCCCTTATCGTGCGTTCCGAAAAAGTCCCCGGCGAAAGCGCCCCGTGCGATAGAGAAGTCCTCCTTGATATTTACCGTTGCAACGCGTGGTTTGGGAATGATTTTGACAGTGACGCTCCTGTCATCAACCAATGTTTCAGCGTCGATTATTTCGAACGGACCGAACGGGATCGGTGCAAAGATCATCTTGTTCCCCAAGGTCCCGGTAAAGTCGTCGGATTTCGCGATCACCTTGTAGTCTGGTCTCGTCTGCTTCCCGCTTCCGGTGAATACATCGTCAGGGTAATAGTTGAAGACTGGGAAATAGGATTGTCCATTCAGGCGAACGTAAAGGGGATTCTCATTGCAGATAATTTCCGAGCCCAGGCTCAGCACGTAAAGAATCGCTAATATCCAAAACGACCAATACGCCCGCTTCATCTCACGGAACCGGCGTAGTCGTTTAAGGGTTACTGGATTTAATGGCTTAAACATTACAGGTTTTTGCGCCCTCCAACACATCCAGCGGGCTTCGCGGGTCATTCGACATGTCCCGGATTACATGCGTGTAAATCATGGTGGTCTCGACGTTCTTATGTCCAAGATACTCCTGGACCTGGCGTATATTAACACCGTACATTAACATGTGAGTCGCGAAACTATGACGGAGTGAATGGACGGTTGCCGACTTTTCGATCCCGGCCTTCTTAACGGCCGTCGACATCGCACACTGGACCGCTTTGTCACTTATATGATGACGACGCGTTTTTCCGCTTCTGGGATCTACTGACAAGTTTCTCGACGGAAACACGTATTGCCAATGCCACTCTTTCGCTGCCTTCGAGTACTTGCGCGCCATCGCTTCAGGGAGATAAACATCACCGAACCCCATGGCGATATCTCCCTCATGAATTGACCGGACTGCTGCCAAATGCGCTTTGAGTGGCGTCACGATATGTAAAGGCAGCAATGTTGTCCGGTCAACATCGCCCTTACCCCCGCGAACGCAAATTAGATGTTGATCAAAGTCGACGTCCTGAACCCGTAGCCTGGTCAACTCCGAAATCCGTAGCCCGCCGCCATAAATTATTTTCAGCATAAGTATAGATGACTTATTGGTATGCTTAAATAACCGTCTGACTTCATCCTCGGTCAAAACTACCGGTATTTTAGGCCCTCGCTTGGCGCGAACCACCTTTCCCATGTCGCTTACGTCGATTTTCAGTACTTCACGAAAAAGGAATAATAACGCATTAAATGCCTGACTTTGCGTTGATTTCGAAACTTTGCGATTGACTGCGAGATACGTTAGAAAGGCCTTCAACGTCTCGCGATCACGCAGACTGGCTTTATGATCGCGGCCGTATCGAATATAACGTTCGATCCAGCCCAGATACGTTCCCTCCGTGCGATAGGAGTAATGACGAAGACGGATCAGCTCTTTCGTTTTCTCAAGTACCTCTCCAGCCGTCAGGAGTTCTGAATGATGATCATTGGATTCGGGCCTGTCCTTAGTAGAATCCGCGGCGCGCCAGCCGAGATATATTTTGACCGCTTCCTCTGCCTGTTCGACTTTCCAATCCTCGATTCCCTTATACCGCCCCACAGTATCTGACCACTTCATCAACTTATCCTGATCCGACAATTCCTGATTTCTAAGTTCGAGTCGCAGAAATTTACGTACCCAACCGCAGTAAAACGGGATACGCGTCTTTGGGACGACGTTCATCGTCTTTAGATAATTTTCAAATATTTCAACATCGTCCATTGGAAATAATTTCTGTTTTTGTATTGTTACCGAGGGGGCGTGGCACAAATTTCGCAATTCCCGATAAATTCTATCCAAAACAAATATTATACGAACTTCGTATAATATTGTATTAAAAGACAAAAGCGAAGCCATTCCCTATTGTCATGGGAATTGAATCACCTCCAAAAATAGGCAGCAAGAACGGGTTTAGGCGGTAATTTATTCCTATTTCTGCTGCTTTCAATATTAATAATCTGGCAGTTCGCTTTCGCATGAAAAACGAACTTCGCCTAGAACATGATATCTATGGAAAACCAATGACAGCCCAAGCCAGCGATTCACTCATTGTTGAACATCAAACCATTGACATTAATGGACTTCATTGTTTTGGCGTAGTCGCCGGAGACCCCAAGGACAAAAATGGATGGAGGGAGAAATATGACTTCCATCATAAGCCGAATCCACCGGAATTCGGATTTTGTTCGGCCAATTGGAAGAGTTACATACCGACATTTCGTCTGACGGCTGAAGGGGCGTTGGAACTTCTGTCATATTCTTATGCTGAACACGGCATTGAAGAAATTGATCCTCCAGAAGTATTAAGTGGAAATTTTTGGCTCGTCCTAAAAGAACGTTTTTTTGCTCCCCGTTTATACATTCCTTTCGATCACGGAACTGTCGTCCTTGATAAAAATCGATGGTTACAAGAGAAAGGAGAGTCAATTCATAAGCTCAAGGGTTGGTCGGGACGATATGTTACCAGTAATCTACTGAGTCGTGATGATAAATAAACAATTGAACAGATATCAATCGGATTCACTCAATCCTCTATCCGCTGCGCTCCCAGAGGATGAGTGATCCAGGTCGTTAGCCATAGACTGCGGTGATCCAGAGGCAACATGGATATGAAATTTGAAATTATTGGAGAAATCCAACAAATTGAAACTATTGCGGTCGGTCGTCGTATACGAGAGATTAGCCGTCTGAAACGATTGTTTGGCGGTACCAGATGGAGGAAGTTAAAGGGAGTTGCCAGCGTCAGATTGCCGAACGGAAATATTTTTCGAGCTGAACTTCATTGGTATGAAGCTCATGGAATTGGTAAACGGAAAATGAAGATAAAAAAATTACTGGAATGAATGATGAAAAAGCATTTCGCACTATGTATCGATGATGGCGGTTATCCGGAAGCATTGGAGAAACGTAAGTTTTACGAAGTCCTTGACGATTCAAAATCATCAAAAGAGGGACTGGTCCGGATCATAGATGAAAGCGGTGAGGACTATCTCTATTCTGAGGAGATGTTTTTGGATACGTCATTGCCGCAACCACTCGAAGAAGCGCTAGAGGCGATCTAGTCAGCTAACCAAATGGATGAACATCAACGTTTTCTACCGCGGCGCACCGCGGTAGAAAACGTGAGTTATCCTTGACGTTATGAAAACACCTATACGGATAATCGCGTTATTAGTCTGTCTGTTACTGGTCTTTGTCGGTTCTATGTTGATTTATCATAGGCTTATAGAACGCGGCGTTATGGATGAAATTGAATTACACCTCCCAAGCGTTTTCCTAATCGTCATCCTGTCGATCTATCTGGGTCAAAAAGCGTTCCGGACTAACGTAAAGAGCCAGAAGCGCGTAGTTGCTACGGTTAAACAGTTATTTGTCGTTACTATCTCGGGTTTTATTATCGTTACAGCTATATTTTTCATCGCGATGGGGCTTCACACAAGATCCATACGTGGAAAGGTACACCGGATCAATTGCGCGAGAAATATGGAGAAAATTGGCATGGTTCTGCAAATGTATTCCGCGGAGAATGACGGGATGTTTCCAGGTTCTTTAGATGTACTTTGGCGGGGAAATAATCCGAGGTTGCGATACGGACAAGCATACCTCTGTCCAGCTGGAGGTTCCTCACCTGCCAGACCGAATTCAGACTACATTTATGTCGGATCAAACACATCAAGCAGTGATCCAAACTCTAAAGACATTAGGGTCAGGTCTTTAATATGAAGTTTTCGGACTGCCGCGCCGTACGGAATTATATACGATCAAGGGAAAAAACAAGGCAAGTAACTTCATATTAAAGACGTGACCCTAGGCTCTCGACCGATTAATTCGCTCGGCGCTGACTCGCGCTCGCGAACAAATCGTTCGAGCGAAGTTCGCATAAACCGGCTCGAAGCTCGGCTTCGGCCTCATTACAAACAACCAAAAACAACTTAGGTGCCGGGCACACTTAAATAGTTTTTACGTAGTATTTTATAGCTTTTAAATTTATATTTTATACTTAGATTAGAATCTTAAATTAAATTTTAATCGGCATTTATTCTGTTTAAGGAACGCAGGATGCAATCTCTCGCAGATCAATAACAC
>JAJFLP010000036.1 GCA_021772635.1 Verrucomicrobiota bacterium
GCGATTCGTCGCGAGAGAACTTAACTCGTTCATAATAAGACGATTGGAGAAGGCGCCACGGTGAAAGTGAATTTTCATTCACTAAGATGTGAAGTCAAGCCAATCGGTTTATTTGAGCAGAGATTAGGGCTCGTAGCAGAATACCGGTGAATTATTCAGGCTAGAGCCTACGCCGGCTTCCGTTTTTCCTGACACGGCTTGTCAAAGGCGGGTCTGCCTCGATTCGAAACGGTAAAGATACAACTCAGTCACCGAGTGCTGGCTTTAATTTCCGATTATTTCCCGGACCCCATCGTAAATTATTCGTTCTTGACGGTACCCTGAGCGAACGCGTCATATAATTCCCCTACCGTACTTGCGCTCAGTAGCTGCTTCCGATTATTATCATCGATGAGGAGTCTCGATATTTCAGATAGCATTTGCAAATGCTGGCGTGGTTGCCCCTCCGGGCTCAGAACGAGAAATACGAGCGAAACCGGATCTTCGCTATGGAATGACTTAATCGACGTCGTAAGCTTAGCAACGAGTAGAATTGAGTTTGTCAGTCCCGCAGTGTACGCGTGCGGAAGCGACGCGTCTGGGCATATCAGGCTGGAGTATTTATGCTCGTACTCAATCAACTTCTCGTACAGTTCGTTTATATCCAGGCTCGGAAAATCATCGCGAACTGACTCTAAAAGTTCTCGTGTTACCGCCGGCAAATCTTTTGCGTGGCTGATGATAATCTTCTTCGGCGCGACATCGGTGTCTAGTTTCGTTATCGTCGGTTGACATGTCAAAATCGAGCCTTCGCCAGCAGCGTTTTGCGGAAGAAACGGGAGGACTTCCTGATTGAATACGCACATCAAAATGAGATCCTTATTCGCGATATCGTCCACATTTAGTCGGGTATGAATTCGCCCGACCTGCCTGTCCTCTAATGTCAATGACGTGATCTCGCTGAGGTTTAGATTTTCCCATATCTGTCGTCCGATCATCAGGCTGTCTCCTTCGGTCTCGGTGTTACTCCGTTTTGAGCCCCACCTATATAAGTTTACTTCGGAGATTTCGCGTCTCCATCTTTGACAGATAAGCGTGTTTAAGTCTTCGTTCGCGGTGATTGCGAGGACATTCCCGATTTCGTACAGGTCGGGGTGGTTCTCGATGCTGACAGTTAGAGCATCACCGTTTATCGCCGTAAGATCCTGCCGCCGTGCGTCCAGGATGTTCTTTATATTCGTGTCGAATATTATCACCGGTACGCCACTGGATTTTATGAAGGCCGCAACTGTTCGGCCGAGTTGGTGTGCGCCAATGACTAGCCATCCTTTCGGTTTAGGTTCGAGCACTTTTAGTACGCCCCCAACCCACTTTGCCGTCAACCCTTGAAATAAGACTGTGCCAATAATAATCGAGTACGTAAAAGTTTCGAGAAAAATTGCATTTTCGAAACCGAGTTCGTGTAGATTCAATGCAAAAAGTGAGGCCATCGACGCCGCAACTATTCCACGAGGGGCGACCCAGCTCAGGAACAGCTTATCTGAGATGTCTAGTTGGCATCCTATTGTCGAAGCGAATATATTCAGTGGCCTGACGACGATCATCACGAATACGATTAGCGCTACGCCCCTCATATCATCCGTAAGGAACGAGTGAAACGCTTTAAGATCAAGATTCGCCGATAAAAGGATGAATAGAAGGCCGATCAGTAATTGGATTAGCTCGGCCTTGTAGATTTTTACCTGTTCGATCTGCTGCTTGTGGAGGTAGCCGATGACGAATCCGGCAATCGTAACACTTAGAAGACCACTCTCGTGGGATACCAGATCCGAGAGCGTGAATATTGCTAATGCCGAGGCGAGAAACGATATGTTCAGACTTTCTTCCGGGATCCAGCGACGTCTGATAACCAGGGCGGTGAGAAGGCCACCGATAGTACCGAAGGCGATTCCAACAATCGCGCGCACCAGGAATTGGCGAAACGGCTGATCGGAGGGGTCGATAATAAACTCATAGCACAGAAGGGCAATAAATACGCCGATCGGATCAATCAATACTCCTTCCCAGTGAAGTATTGTGCGAATATTCCTTTTTACCCGAAGACGCTTTAGCAATGGACCGATCACAGTAGGGCCCGTGACGATAATCAAACTGGCGGCCAAAAGCGAGAAATCCCACGGCAACGAAAACAATAACTTGATAGCGAGGGTCGTTGTTAGCCAGGTGATTAAGACTCCTCTTGTGAGGACCCCTCGGATTTCGCGCGACACCGTCTTGTAGCCCTTGATATCAAGGTTCAGGCCACCTTCGAACAGAATCAGGCCAACAGCGAGTGAAATGATAGTTTTCAACCCGCCTCCCAGGGACTCCGGAGTGATCCAGTTCAAGCACTCCGGGCCCACGACAATTCCGCCGACCACCAGTACTATAATGGTTGACATGTTGAGCTTTTGAGCAATTAGCGTGAACAACACGCCGAAGACCATCGCCCCGGCAAAAGTCGTCAATGTATCGTGTCCGATTTCCACATCTTCTCCTGTTTCTCAGTGTTTGCTGGTGCTCTCGTCCTAAAATTCGATCGCCTTTTGATATGTTCGGTACTGGGTTTTGTTGGATCCCAAAACAGCACATACTCTCTCAAGGCTGTGGTGAAGAAATACGACGGCATCGTTCTTCGGCCTGCGAATTAGCCGTTTCATGTCAGTCGCTGACTCGAATCGAGATGCCAACGGATCCGGTATATATGGTTTTTTCTCAGATGACGACTGATAAAATTTACGGGACATCAAGGAGAATTACCAAGTGGAACCCATAAATAGGGGAGCATGCAACGTTTTCGCTCAAGGAAGGTGGATAAAGCTGATTCAGCACAGTGATCGAGGAGATCGTGGTCGATAGAGACGGCAAGCAGTCTGATTTTCGGTCCCTATGGCCGCCGGCCGCATAAGCGCGGGGCGACAGAAAGGCTTCAAACTAATCGTATAAGAGACTCTGAACGATACTATATCCTGAATGCGGGACGACGGCGATCAGAAAAGCATGGGTGGGGAAGCACAGAGCTAACCGATGATTCCGCCGCCGCTTAAGAATATACCCTTCAGGTTCATCCGCAGTGCTTCTGGGTTGGTCGCTCTTTCCAGTGCAACCTCCTCGGTAATAAGGCCCTCGTTAACGAGTCCAAGGAGACACTGATTAAAAGACATCATTCCATCACTCGTGCTGGCTTCGATCGCTGCAGCCAATTTATCCAACTTGTCCTCCTCCAGTAATTTTCGGACAACTGGGGAGTTGATAAGAATCTCAAGACCGGGCACGACCCCCTTTCCCACGGCTCGAGGCATTAGACGCTGACAAACGATCGCCGAAAGGCACGAAGACAAGGATAGGCGGACCTGTTTCCTTTCATCCGCCGGGTATAAGTCCAGTATGCGCTGGACAGTTTGACCAGCATTAGATGTGTGAGCTGTACTCATGACTAAGTGCCCGGTTTGCGCTGCCGTTAGCGCCATGTCGAAGCTATCCCGGGTACGCATCTCACCTACGCAGATGACGTCGGGGTCCTGGCGCAGCGCACCATGAAGAGCCGACGCAAAGGTGATACAATCAAGTCCCACTTCACGTTGCTCGAATATGCACTTTTTATCTTCAAAATTATACTCTATCGGATCTTCGATGGTGATAATATGACGTGGAATATTCTGGTTCATATACTCCAGCATACACGCAAGCGTTGTGGATTTTCCAGAGCCAGTGGTACCGGTTACAAGTATGATTCCACGCTCGGTTGCAGCGATCGTCTGCACTATTTTTGGTAGCCCAAGTTTTTCGAGATCCGGGACCTTATCTTTGATATGTCGCAGGGTCAGGGCCATTAACCCCCGTTGGCGGTGCAAATTAACGCGAAACCGACCGATTTCGTCCTCATAATGGGCGAAATCCGCGTCCCCGGCCTCTTCATATTTTTTCCGATCCTTCTCGTGGGTCATTTCTTTGACAGCGGAATGAAGAAAATCTGTTTCAACCATGAAGTCAGAAATTTCCACAAGCTGAGCGTCAACACGCAACGCGACCGGCGAGCCCTCCCGGATGTGCCAGTCGGATGCCCCTGCCTGGACACCTGTTTCCAAAATAGCGCGTAGCTTTGATAGCATTACTGTCTCCTGAAATCTGTACGAAGTCCGGACGAATCCCCCGAATAATCACGCCTGGCGACTCCGGGTTATCGACCGTTCTATTCAGCGAAATTTTCCTCGTGCCTGCATGCAACTGGTATTGGCGATCAACCAAGCACACAGCGGGACGTCTGCCGAACGTCCGAAAAGCAAGTAAAAAAATTGCAGACCACTTGTCCCAAACGGTTTAATTATACATCACGAAAACGGTGAGTTCCCTATAGGAAATGACCTCCGGAACTGATTACGATAAACTAATCAGATATATAAGTAATGCAAATTGAAACCCGTAATTCTATTCGCCCCCGGTGACTGGAAATAAAACGCAATAATTATCTTGCAAAATTCTAAAGCTTATTTAGCTTATAGGGCCTGAAACGGAATCCCGGTTGACGGCATCTTAACGAGCATCATGCGCCCGTAGCTCAATTGGATAGAGCGTCTGGCTACGGACCAGAAGGTTAGGGGTTCGACTCCTCTCGGGCGTACCATGTATTTTCGGCACCCTGATATATTATATACTCAATTGTCCTCGAGTTTTTGAATTATCTTCGGAATTTCTTAGCTGAGTAATTAAAAGTCGTCCGGAAATTCAACTACAATGTAGTTTACACTGATTGGCCTCGAGTTTCCGAAATAACCTTTGGATTCACTCGTTTGATTCTGTAGTTATAATCGGCAAGGTAGCTCAGACGGTAGAGCAGGGGACTGAAAATCCCCGTGTCGGCGGTTCGATTCCGCCCCTTGCCATTTTCAATACTTTGCCGACCAAGACTTTTTACAGGCCCCCCCGCTAGCCTGCATTATGCACGAATTTCGTTACGAGCGCTTTTCGCTCGCCTGCGATCAATGAGTTACGAAGGTTGTACGGCTGAAGAAATATTGAAATATCGGCTGGATCTCTTAGTTTAGTCCCGTGACTGCGGGATCGTACGTTCATTGTAACTCATTTAGATCAGGTCTGATGCATGATCGCAGTAGAAACTTTATGCATAGATCAGGCGAGACCGCAAGCGGCCGAGTTTTCGATTATCACGATCGAAATTGAGCACCAGATTCGCGGCTGGACTCCACCCTCAGGATTGTCAGCACATCTACGTTAGCAACTGGACGCGATCCAATCGGAAGTTGTCGGAGTATCAAATTGGTTCTTGATACAGTCGAGCGATCACTTTTCTGTATCCGGCGACGTCGCCCTTTGCCTATTCCCAGTGCCGGGCCGTTGCAGCACCTCCTGTCATACTCTCTGTCTCTCTTTCTTAACGCGTTGCTATCGACATATGATTGATGCTACATATATTTGGTAATGAACTTGTTATCTACAGAAAATTTCGAATTGATCTTGGCAGAAGACCTGGAAACATTGGTTAAATTTGACGATCACGGGCTACTCATTGGACCAGGGGAGTCCCTGAAAGACTACGCTGGCAGACTTGAATTACTGAACAAGAACATCTCCGAACTTGCCGACGAACTTACCGAAAACGGAGAAGTCGAACTGGCGGGATTTCGTTTTAACGATACCGACGCGATACCTCAGCCGATCTTTCAGTCTGCTGAGTCGCGAACGCGTGACTTGTACGATTTCGGAATTAACTGGGTGCCTGGCTTCTTTACAAATAAGCAAATGGGAATCCTCTTTGCTGGATGCGCTATGTACTCTCGCGAGGATAGTTTTGCCGTGTTCGTGATTAGAAAAGCGTTTCAGTGGAAAGAGATGTGGATTATCTACAGTAGAACGGAATTGATGGCTCATGAACTCTGCCATATTGCACATATTGGATTTGATACGAAGAACTACGAAGAGATATTTGCGTATCAGTCGTCGGAAAGTCGGTTTCGCCGGGTATGTGGCGGGATGCTGCGTACGAGTGCGGATACGTACCTTCTCTTATTCTCGGTTTTCGTGTTGTTAGTCGCACAATTAGTCAATGTTGCGGTCCGTCCCCCCGCTGATTGGGGCAAGTTCCCGATGCCGATGATTTTTAGTATGACTTTTTTGACGATCGCGTTCATTTGTTCCCGGTACATCTTTTATATGAACAGATTCAGACGCGCGGTGAAGAATCTTGCGCGTCTCTTCGACCGCCGCTACTCACTTCCGATTTTATTCCGCTGCTCCGAAACAGAGATTGAGAAGATTTCGAAATTCCATAGCGACGCTACGTTAAGGGAGTGGCTTAATCTAAATCGACAGCAATCGGCTCGTTGGAGAGTCATATTGCAAAAGTATGATACCACGTCAGGCAACGCGTAATTAAGGGCGATAAAAAATATAAAAATTTAGTTAACCGCTTGTAGAATCATATAGTAATGTTAGTTTTGGCTTCCGTGATAAAGGTTCTAGCGTATGCATTATAACAAGAGCGCCCGTGTAGTATTTTTAATACTGGTGGCTCGCAAGATATAAGAGGGGGCACCAATCATGACGAAACGTGATCTTGTGGTACGTATTTCAACAGAAACAGGTATAAATCAACGCGTTGTAACTCAGGTTGTACAGAAAACGTTAGATCATATCATCAGCGAACTGAGTGCTGGCCGGGGCGTGGAACTAAGAAATTTCGGAGTTTTCACGTTGAAGCGGCGCAAAAAACGGGTCGGGCGTAATCCTAATGCTCCTGCTAATACCGTTCAGATTCCAGAGCGAACCGTGGTTAAATTTAAGCCCGGAAAGATTATGAAACAAAAGGTGACGAAGCTTTGAGGGTGACGTCCAGGTCGTAGATAATTGTAAATGTCCAAATCGTAATATGGATTATTGTGTCCCCCCCCTAAGATGGCCGAGTTTTCGGCCATTTTTTTTTGGATATAGACTGCAAGCGGTCCGATTTCTAGACGGCTTAGAATTAATCGCGCAAGACAGTTCGAACAATAGTTCGTCCCGCATCTGGGACCTAGACGATAAGTATCACGGGCGCAATCACAAGGTTTCTGCTCTAGCCGTCTGAGTCCCGCCTTCAGGCGGAAGCCTCTTCCGGGCTTCAGTGCGGAATCCTTGCGGCTAAAGGCGGAACACAGACGACAACAGAAGTCTTGCACTGAAGTGCATAGTTTTACACTAGCGGTCGGGGACAAGAAAATTGGTGCAATCATATGGTTCCAATTTATACAAGTAAGTACTCGTTTTGGAGGTTAAGACATGTCTAAACGGAGTGAGCCGATCCCTGGGATAACTGATATTTTCCCCGAGGAAACTACGGAGTGGCGGTTTCTCGAGAACACTGCGCGCGACGTTTTCAGGAAATACGGCTACGATGAGATCAGGACGCCAATTCTCGAACGAGAGGACGTCTTCTTACATAGTATTGGAGAGTCCACCGACATCGTCCAAAAGGAGATGTATTCGTTTACGGATCGCGGTGGGCGTAATCTGACACTTCGTCCGGAAGGGACTGCCGGTGTCCTGCGCGCGCTGACGAACCGAGGGATTCTTCAAGGCGAGGAAAAACGTGTGTATTATTCCGGTGCGATGTTTCGGGGTGAACGTCCGGCAACTGGCCGGAAACGACAATTTCATCAGCTCGGTGTTGAGAACGTCGGGAAGATTTCACCGGATATCGACGTTGAGTGCATCGTGATGTTGATGGACTATTTCCGCGCAGTCGGACTGTCCGACGCTAAGCTTCTAATCAACACCCGCGGGCTCCCCAGCGATCGCGATACGGTCAGTAAGGTTCTATCTTCTTATTTTTCTAAGTATGACGAGGAAATGTGTTCAGACTGTCGTCGCCGATTGGACACTAACATTTGGAGGATTCTGGATTGCAAGAACCCGACGTGCCGGGAAATTATCGTTAAATCGCCACCGGTACTGGATAACCTCAGTGAATCCAGCAGAGACTATTTCCGGAAGGTCTGTGACCGATTGCGGCTTCTGAACGTTGAGTTCGAAGTTGATACCCGTTTGGTTCGCGGACTCGACTACTACGTTCATACAGTTTTCGAACTCGTCCACGGCGGATGTGGTGCGCAGAACGCAGTGGCTGGCGGCGGGCGGTACGAGATAATGCCGCCGGGGAACCGTCGCGCTACCCCCGGCGTCGGATTTGCAATCGGTCTGGAACGATTGATCCTAAGCCGAGCTGACGCAGGGAAGTACGTAGAAACGGAAACACCCATCGACGTTTACTTGGTGAGTCTTGGAGACGCCGCCCGGCTCGAAAATCTTGTGCTCGCTGGACGTCTAAGAGAAAATGGTGTTGCCATTCTGATGGATCTTGAGGAACGTGGGATGAAAGCCCAAATGCGCAGCGCGGATAAGAGTGGTGCGCGATTTGCCCTAATCCGCGGTGACGAAGAACTGAGTAAGGGCGTTCTCGTGTGCAAGAACATGGGGGATTCAAACCAGTTCGAGATTCTCGAAGACAATATTATCACAGAACTTTTCAATTGATTTGACGGGGACGTAGTAATTATGAAGCGAACACATACGTGCGGAATCTTAACAGAGAATAGTATCGATGAAACAGTTCGCCTTACGGGCTGGGTAAACAGCCGAAGAGACCTGGGAGGGGTGATATTTATCGATATACGTGACCGTGAGGGTGTTACGCAACTTGTAATTAATCCGGAGAATAATGCAGAGCTTGACGACGCATGCCGCCCGATACGGGAGGAGTGGGTTATTTCAGCGACAGGTGTAGTTCGACCGCGGCCACAAGACATGATCAATCACAATATAAAGACTGGCGCAATCGAGGTCGCAGTGACGGAACTGCACGTAGACAACAGCTGCAAACCTATGCCGTACCATTTCAATGACAGCCAGGTGAGCGAGGATCTGCGCTTGAAATACCGGTACCTCGAAATGCGTCGCACGAATCTTGGGCACCATTTGAGACTGCGCCACAAGATCTCGAAGGTCCTCCGTGACTATTTCGATCGGCAAGGATTTATCGAGGTCGAGACGCCGATTTTAAGCAAGAGCACACCGGAGGGAGCCCGGGATTATCTCGTACCGAGCCGTGTATTCCCGGGAAAGTTTTTCGCTTTACCTCAGGCACCTCAGCAATATAAGCAAATTCTTATGGTCGGGGGTGTAGAACGCTATTTTCAGATTGCGCGGTGCTTCAGAGACGAGGATCTTCGCGCTGATAGACAACCGGAATTTACTCAGGTAGACATTGAAATGTCTTTCGTCGAGCAAGACGATCTTTTTGAAATTGTCGAAGGCCTGTTCGTAGATGTGATGCGTGCAGTAAAAGATATCGAAATCTCGACGCCGTTCCCGCGGTTGACTTATAAGGAGGCGATGTCACGTTTCGGTTCAGACAAGCCGGACACCCGGTTCGAAATGCATTTATGCGATCTCAGCGGCGTCCTTAACGGTAGCGAATTCAAGGTATTCGAGAATGCGTTGTCGGCTGGCGGCGTGGTAATGGCGATAAATGCTCGGGGCACGGCCGAGATCGCATCACGAAAGAAACTTGACGCTTGGACAGACACGGTCAAACTGATGGATGCACACGGACTTGTATGGGTGAAAATCGATGAGCACAACGAGATCAAATCGCCCGCGAAAAAGTTCCTGAGTGAGAGTGAACTCAACGCCATCATCAGTGCTGTGAACGCTCAAACTGGAGACGTAATTTTAATTGTCGCCGATCAGTTCTCAGTAGCGACTCAGGCACTTGGGAGACTTCGGCTAGAGATCGCTCACTCGCAGAATCTGATCCCTGAGAATCAGTACAACTTTCTTTGGGTCCACGATTTTCCGCTCTTCGACCACGACAGTGAGAACGACAGTTATATACCAATTCATCATCCTTTTACGAGCCCACGCGAAGATGATATTGAATTATTAAGTACCGACCCGGGATCCGCGCGCGCTCAAGCGTACGACGTGGTACTGAACGGTGTAGAGGTTGGCGGCGGCAGTATTCGTATTCACGACGCAGCCCTTCAGAAACGGATATTCGATCTCCTGAATATTTCCGACGCGGATGCGGGAGCGTTGTTTGGTCACCTCCTCGAAGCATTATCGTTCGGAGCGCCGCCACACGGGGGGCTTGCGCTTGGGTTCGACCGGTTAGTTATGTTATTGACTGGTGCATCTTCGATACGGGACGTAATCGCATTCCCAAAGACGACGCGATCCTCCTGTCTTTTGACTGATTCACCGAGTTGTGTTGATGCAGCACAGTTAGATGAACTTAAAATTGACATTCGGCCGGGAACTGAAATGTGACCGGTATAGTATATTTTGGCGCCCAGGTGTCTTGTCATGGAAAATCTGATCTCGGCCTATCGTCAATTCATTGCGATGTTTTCCGGTTACCCAAAGAGCCTCATTCTTTTGTGCATCTTCAGCGTTGTCGGCGTCACTCAAGCATCCACGGATCTCGCGGCCGAGAGAATACGCTATTCCGGGCCCGCCGAGAGCGAGGACGGACTTCCCATGACTGCGCTGATTCTACGATGTGAAAAGGCGGTAAAGGGGATTCTGAATGATCAACAAGCCTCCCGTTACATCAGTATAACTGCCGCGGCGGCTCCCGCTTTCGCTGATACCGGTGCTGTCGCCGTTTCTCTCAGTCCTTCGGCGGGAGATACCGAGTTGAAGGTGGAAATTCTGCGCGGGCTGATTGGCCGGCGAATTCTTGAAATTCAAAGACGACGAACGCCGCTGGACCCGGCGGTTATTCCGGGTTGGCTGATTGCAGGATTATTTCACAGAGTTTCGCCGGAGGGTGAGACACCCGATTCCCGTCGGACATTCGCGGCGATCCGTTCCTTTCTAGACAACGACGAAGTTCCGCGCGTATGTGGCCTTATAGATCTCCCGATTCCAAGCGAATTCGAAAATCTATATCATCTTTACGGTGAGTTTTGTGCCTGTTTGATCATCCTTTTCAAGCATCAAAACAGCGACTTTTTCCCTCAATACTTTGAGGCATTGGACAATTCGAGTTCGATAGCTGATTCCGTATTCGCCCGATTACCTGGCCTTGAAACCGAGACCGAAATACAAAGCTGGTACGAACAACAGCTGCGAAACGCCGTATATAATTCAGCGATGCCATGCAGTTACCTATTCGCGAGGAAGTGGAGACGGAAAGCGGAGGCTGCGGTTGTATCCTTGGCGTTGGAACGTAACGTCGCCGGCATGGAGGGAATCGCGATAGATGATTTGGCAGAGTTCATTGGAGAGGAGTCGGAACGCGATAGAATCATTCGACTGTTACAATTGCACTTTTTAATGTTACAACAAAAAAGTCCGACCTTGTTACGCCCGGCGTACAATCTTTATGCGAAAGGATTTCGGTTGTTGGAATCCGGCAACCGTTCAGGTTATCGGTCAGCGATCAAAAAGGCACGTAAAAAATTCGACCAGATAACAGACGAAGGGACTCGTATATCAGACTACCTGGATATAATTGATGCAAGCTTTGCGCCGAGTACCATTAATGTGGCTCAGCGGAGTGGTCTGACTGGAAACGGTAATGACTCGTTGTCTGCTGTTGCGACAGGCATTCACGAATATCTTGATAGCATCGAGCGGCGGATGATGTCCGGGGGTGAGTGCAGACCAGACTAAATTCGTGGGGCGTACTGAAAGGGCGACGGTAAGATATACTGATCGTCTTCGAGTTTTCGAAAAAACCGTTCGGAGTTTATTGCGCAACGATTTTGACGTCGTCTCCGCACGAGCGGAGTCCGTCGGACCCAAAATTGTACCGCTTGCGGTATATCAATCCGGAGAATCGGAAAACGTCCGGAGCGGGTCGCGTATTAGTCTTTAGCTTTCGATCTCTGCTTTCTAAAGAATTCCTGTATTATTTGGAGGCACTCTTCTTGTAGAACGCCCGATGTGACGGAGACTTCGTGAAGGTTTCCCTCGAATTGGGTAATATTCAAGGCGCCGCCAGCCGCTCCGGAACGGGGGTCCGCGACGCCGAAAACAAGTTTTCCCAGCCTGCAATTTACCAAGGCACCAGCGCACATCGCGCAGGGTTCTTTCGTTACGTACATGGTCGCACCGGTTAGTCGCCAATCGTGTAGTGCGGATGACGCTTGTGTTATCGCAAGAACTTCCGCGTGTGCGGTTGCGTCTTTCAGTTGTTCGACTTGATTGTGTGCTCGCGCGACGACCTTCCCATCACATACGACTACTGCGCCGACAGGTACCTCTTCTTTGGAAAACGCCATCTCCGCTTCCTTAAGGGCCATCCGCATATAGGTTTCATCGTCTCTTCTTAGTACATCCATAAAGGCTTAACTTCGTATTGATTTCGGCGATTATCAAAAGTAACTTACAAAGAATCTTGGGATTAGTTAATCCCTACTTGCTACCGTTGTTTAATCCCCGTTTTCAGGTAGCGGGCTGATATTCAATTGCGTAGCAAAAAAATGATCACTACTTCTTTGTGCGTGGCGTGCGACTGAGATCTCATACGAATAGCGAACCTTAGGATTAGAGCGAATATGAAAGACATAATGTTGGAGATTGAGGGATTACCGGAAAAGACGTTCTCGAAGGGCGAAGCCGTTCTTGAAGAAGGCCGGCCCGGGACAACGGTTTACATTCTTAAGGACGGTTCAGTGTCGGTGACCTCAGCCGGCAGCGAAATTTGTAAAATTAATACACCCGGCACGATTTTCGGGGAGATTTCTGCGTTGCTTAACGTTGAGTATACGGCGGCTGTAACCGCCGAAGTCGAGACGACATTCTACGTCATAGACGATTTAATCGCGTTGTTTAAATCGAACCCGGACGTTTGTCCGGATGTTGCCCGCATTCTTGCTCTTCGGGTTTTGAATATGAATTTGTTGTTCGCTGAAATACAGCATGAAATCGTAGGACTCCAGGAGAACTCGGAGACGAAACAGGCGAGTAGTAAATTAAATACCCTAATCCAGAGGATGGATGAATTTTGGGGGCGGGATATACTATGACGCTAACAGGGGCGGCTGACGGCAATCTTTAGTACACCGTAGCGCAGTTCTTTCCCTATCCCAAGGTGCAATTGTCGATCAGGCGCGTGTCCCCGAATTTCGCCGCGACAGCAACCAGAACAGGTTTCTCAATTCTATCCACGGTCGCAAGAGATCCCTCGTCGACGAATTCGATATAATCAACCGTCCCACCGGTTTCCTCGATTTCATTCTTTACCAACCGCCGTAACGCGTCGCTACTACGCTCGCCTCGATCATATGCTTCTTCCGCCACCCCCAGTCCCCTGTGGATCGACAAGGCGTTTTTGCGCTCTTCCGCATCCAAATACTTGTTCCTGGAGCTCATAGCGAGACCGTCAATCTCTCTGACTGTCGGAGTAACAATGACTTCGATCGGAAAGTTAAGATCCCTTACCATTCGCTTTATCACAAGCGCCTGTTGCGCGTCTTTTCGACCGAATACCGCGATATCAGGAAGTACAGCGAGGAATAATTTACAGACAACCGTAGTGACTCCTGGAAAGTGTGTCGGCCTGGACTTTCCGCATAGCGGTTTACTAAGTTGATTTTCGACTATCTGAGTAGAGTAGTCAGCTGAGTACATTTCGTCATTAGATGGGTGAAATATAGTCGTGACACCGGCGTCCGAACACAAGGTCTTATCACGGATGAAATCCTGCGGATAACAGTTTAAGTCCTCGATAGGTGAGAATTGCAGCGGGTTCACGAATATACTTACGACAACAATATCAGCTTTTTCCTTCGCAACCTCCACTAACGACAAGTGCCCGGCGTGCAGGTATCCCATGGTTGGCACGAAAGCAATTGACTTACCTTTCGCGTGCCACTCACGCGACAGACGCTGCATCGATTTAATGTCTTGAACTGTGTTCATCGCAGAGTCGTGAATTTGAATGAGGTTAGAGATCGATATACCGCAACCATTCCGAATCTTGGTTCCGTATGCCCGAACGAGTCGACTGAGGACGAGACGGTCGTGGGCTGCATGAACGGCAAGTCACTAGGAAAAGGCGGAAATTCTTGGCTGATAAACTCGAAGCTATCCAAAACTTGACGGCGAAAGTGACTATTCATTCACTCAGATGTAAAGTTGATCTAATCGGTCTATTTGAGCAGAGATCAGGGTCTGTGTAGCAGAATGCAGATGAACTATTCAGGCTAAAGGCCTTAACCGGGAAATTTCTGGTTTGTTACATCATCTGCGTATTGACGAAAGACGTCGTGGATCTCTTTCCCGAGTTCAGCGTAACGTTTCGTATGCTTAGGTACAAACTCGTCGAAGAGTCCAAGGATATCGTGAGCAACCTGGATTTGACCATCGCAGTGTGGACCCGCGCCGATTCCGATCGTCGGAATATCCAGTTTCTCCGTTATCATCCCGCCGAGTTCTTCTGTAACGCCTTCTACTACAATCCCGAACGCCCCGGCATTCTGTAGCGCAAGCGCGTCATCGATGAGCGCATCTGCTTCCGTAGAAGTACGGCCGTGCACCCGATAACCCCCTGCGGTTAAGACTTTCTGCGGAAGTAAGCCGATGTGCCCAAGAACGGGGATCCCACAGTTTACTAATCTTGAGACCGTCGGTGCCATCGCCGATCCCCCCTCCAATTTTACACCGTCCGCGCCGGCTTCCTGCATAAAGCGGCCTGCGTTTCTCAGCGCTTCTTCTGCGCTGATCTGGAACGTTAGAAATGGCATATCCCCGATCACGAGACCTCGTTCGACACCGCGGACGACCGCTTGGGTGTGGTGGATACTCTGGTCCAAGGTAACAGGTATAGTGGTTTTATAGCCGAGAATCGTCATTCCCATTGAGTCTCCCACCAGGATCAAGTCGATGCCAGCGTTGTCTGCGATTCGGCCCATCAGTGTATCGTATGCTGTAATCGCTACGATTTTCTTGCCGTCCGTATAAATCTTGTGGAACTGTGGAATGGTCAATTTCATCTATTCGAATTTTGGTTATTTCAGGTTAATAGATCAGGCTCGTGAAATGACAAAATGCTATCGATCAGATACTGAATGGTGTGGATTGCGTATAAACATTCGCCACCGTTGTTATGGGCGCGATTGATAATGAATCCGATACTGGCGGCCGCTGGATTTATGTGACTTGTTCGTAACAGCGTTGGTGTTTCTTGAGTGCGGTTAACCGGAATCTACCCGTTTGATAATTCGGAATTGCGTACTCGCCGCCGTCTGTCGACAATGTGAAGTTATAAAATTCCGCGTATTGCTGGTACGATATCTCACAGCGATCGCTTAACATTAGCTCATGGTCGTCGCGTTTCAGGTGATTCTCGTATCCGGGAACTATTTTACCGCTGAAAAACTCTGCCATACATCCCGAACCGTAACTAAAGAACGCGATCCCCTTGCCATCCAAGTTGACCTTCGATTTGTCTAATAATGACGCAAGCGAGATGTAAAGGGAGGCGGCGTAGCTATTGCCGATTAATCGATTGTAATGGAGGCCGTCATTTATGTGCTCTTCCAATGTGCTTTGCGGGATCCCGGAAGTCGCGTGGCGCGCAAGAGACTTATGCGCTTTCTCAGCCATTCTCGTGAATGGAAGATGGTAGCAAAAGCGGGAGAACTCGACAAACTCACGACCTGATCGAGAATGATACTGCTGCCAGGTTTCCAATAGCGACTTGATATAAATCCGTATAGACGATTTACCGTCAACCAGCGCTTCATCAAGATAGTTCGGCCGCCAGAAATCCATGACGTCCTCGGTATAAAAGCCAGTCTCGTCATCGAAGTCAACAAGCTTCGGCCGGGCGGAGATCAGCATTGCGACCGCCCCGGCGCCCTGCGTTTTCTCCCCTGGCGACTCGAACCCGTACCGGGCGACGTCTGATGCGATGATGAGCACCTTCTTATCGGGGTTCTGTCTAATCATCGGGATTGACATCTGAAGAGCCGCTGTGGCGCTGTAGCACGCCTGTTTGAGTTCCAGAACCCTGCATCGACTGGGCAGCCCGAGAAGTTTATGGATATAAATACCGCCCGCCTTCGACTGGTCGATCCCGGATTCAGTGGCGAACAACAGCATATCGATTTTTGCCGCTTCTTCAGTCAGAATAATGCTCACCGCAGCGTTCGCTCCCATCGTAACGATGTCTTCGCCAGGCGGCGGGACCGCCATTTTTTCCTGGCCTACGGTTTTGTAATAAGAGTCTACGTTCGTTCCTCGTTTATCCGCCAGGACCTTCAGATCCAGGAAATAGTGAGGACTGTAAAAACTTATTGCGTCGATTCCGACGCTGATTTTATTATCCATGATCTAGTGACGCTGATTCTTAAAGTTATTATTTAGCACTAACGACGAATTATTATGAAGGGATTCGAAGTCCTTGATCCCCAATAAGAACATTGCCATGATAAATTCGTGCCGTAGTTTTCGGATTAGACGGATAACGTCCTCCGGGGATTTCTTCGCCGGTTCGAGAAAAGGCGATGCCAAACCGCAAACAGTGGCTCCCAATATTACCGCCTTAACCATATCTATGCCATTCCGAATACCGCCCGACCCGATTACTGTGATCTTCTTAAGATACGGGCGCATCGACTCTAGCGCTACCGGCGTCGGGATTCCCCAGTCCTGGAACGCGATCCCAGCTGATTCTGGAGAGTCCCCAGAGGCCTGTCGGTAGTGCTCTATTCGGCTCCAGGACGTTCCGCCGGAGCCCGCTACGTCGATATACTTTATTCCTCTTGAAACAAGCAGTTCGGCATCCACAGCGGAGATTCCACAACCGATTTCTTTTACGATCACAGGTCGTCCCAAGTGTTCGGCTATATATCCGATTTTATCGGACAACCCCGAAAAATCTACATCTCCTTCCGGCTGTACGGCTTCCTGCAACGGGTTGAGATGAAGACAAAGACCGTCCGCCTGCAACGTGTCGACTGCTGATTGGCACTTCTCCAAATCGAACCCGCAGTTTAGCTGTACCGCCCCGAGATTCGCTAGCAACACTGTATTCGGTGCGTCGTTCCGAATCTCGAAACTGGACGTCGCGGCCGGATTAGTGAACATAACGCGCTGAGATCCAACCCCCATTGCGACGCCGGTCGCTTCCGCAGCGATCGCCATGTTCCGGTTTATCTTGGATATTACATCATGATCACCGCCGGTCATCGATGATATCAACAAGGGGAAAGAAAGTTGCTTCCCCAAGAAACCCACGGATGGATCGACCGCCGATAAATTTAACTCAGGAAGCGCACGATGAACCAACGAGATCTCGTCAAAATAGTATTTACGGCGATCAACGTCTTTGTCGGACCGGATGATCTCGATGTGTTCAATTTTTCGTTCATTTGTTATGTCAGTCATGTGTCCCAAAAGTTGCCGATCAACGGTACTTCAAATAAAAACGGCCCAAGCTCAATAGTCGCGCTGCCTTCTCGGATGAAAAACGGCCCCTTCCACCGTTACGAAGGATACTGAACAAAAATACTATGGGGCCGATCGCAATACAACTCACGCTGGAGGACCTGAGTTCGCTGTCAGGGGTGTCGCTCTGCCGTGTTGATTTGGAGATCGTTAGTCTCAAAAACAGAGGGCATTTGGAGTCCGGCCATGTCAGACTTCAAGGAGGCAAAGGATTTGGCTGATTCTCAATCGTATATGCGAAAACGGAATTCGTGTTATAAACACAATCTAAAAGGTTCTGCTGATCTCAAACATATGCAAATTGATCCCGGGATTACGTTCGTCAAGGCCGGCGTTCGACATATGTTGAAACCGGTAGCCAATCTGGATGTTTTGATATACACGCAACTTCGTCCCTATGTGGCTGATAAACTGGAGTCCTTTCCCGAGGTTCAATTTCCCAAATTGTTCTTCGCTCAGGAACGCGACACTCGAGCCCGTATCAACTGAGAAACGGCCGGCACTGTGTTCAATGTGAATGCCCGGTCCCAATGATCCAATAAACCCGACGAACCCGCCGCCCCAAAGCGTCCCGGCGGCGATATTCAGCCGGAGAGTTCCATGCCAGTTCGCCGGTGCCCAGATCTCGCGCATCGAAGCTGCGTCGTAGACTTCGTACTGTTGGACATGTTCGTTCTTCGTAATAGCTGACGTCCCCCACCGAAAGCCCGACTCGACAATCTCCAGCCCCCGCGAGTTCACTACAGCACATGTCGCTAGTGCCAGAGCAAAAAGAAAATGTATGTGCAGACCTAACCTTTTCATTGCTCTCAGGACAACTTCTGAATTCGATCCACTGCCATGACCATGTCAGCGTTCTCGAATTCCGGTTACTCATTAACTGGCCGGCGGCGGGGTAAAGTTACGTAGGCGGGAGGATGTCTAAGCCGATGGAGATAGATTGGCTTAGAGTCGCAGCATATTGGCGTTTTGAAAATTATTCCCAGTTTAAAACCACTCGTGAGAAGTATGTTGTGTCAAGGCGATTACGACCTTTTGCAACCATGCTGTTATACTCGTTCGTGATTCCCATTCTCAATTTCCAAAAATCAGAAGCGGCTAAGGGAATTTCAAACCCGGATTCATGGTAGATTCTGAAGTCACCGAAATCCTCGAAGCTCGGGGCGTACGTAAGATCATTTGTGAGTTTTCCGAATTTCGTAAACTTGCGCATATGATGAACTCCGAAATCGAAACCCGGCGCAGAGTTACTCGAACCTGTATCAAATGATTCATGGCGGAATTGGATACCCGCGCGACCGCGGAGAACATGGGTATCGTTATTCACAAAGAAGTACCCGTATCCCAATCCAGCCGTTGTCCGCAAATCCAATGCTTCGATATCGTCAGATTCCAGCTCAATTCGCGCGTACCACGAACTTTTTTTCTTGAAAAAGGACTCGTAATCGATTCCGCCGACGATCTCGTCAGCAGTATCGGTTCCGTTTTCTCGTGAGCGAGAACTACGTACGTAAAGTTTCAAACTATCGTTATCACTCGCCAAGACCGCGTTACCGCTGCCGCCGCCGCTGAACTTTTCCGAATTACCGGTTTTTCCGGCGATATCGAATCCAAGTTCGGATTTCCATTTTCGCTTTTTCGGTGCCGGTGGTAGAAGGGGATTCTCCTGACCTTCCTGCCACAACGCTAATACCGCATCTTGCGAAATATCGATAATTCCGTTGCTCGTATGAACCTCACTTTTGTCATATTTCTTTATCAATTTTCCTTTGATCGTACTCCCGCTCTTAAGCGCTACGTACGCGTCCGATTCTACGGCTGCCGCCTTAATCTTGTTCTGATCAATTTCGATTATACCGGCGAACCCCGTTTCGAATTTACATTTTCCGTTATGAATGGTGGTAATCGTGCCGTAAATCATCGATCCGTCAGTGAATTCGATTATGTCGGCATCGACAACAACTGCTGCTAAAATGGCGGTCCAACATATCGTTGCAACCGACCAAAGACCAATTCTCATACTACTCCCCTTGTCTCTAGTAATTAGATATTCTTAGAACGCTTATATAGTTTCCGTACCCTCTCCATTCGCTTGGTCGGGCAACCCGTAATGATGAACGTCCATCTGCGGAAACGGAATCCCTATGTTCGCGGCATCCAGAGCTATTTTAAGATTCTTTTGCAATTGATAATAGAGATTCCAATAATCGCCAGTTTTGCACCATGGTCGCACGATTAGATTTATGGAGGAATCTGCCATCTCCACGACTTCGATCCGTGTTTCCGGGTCGCTTAAGACCAATTCGTTATTTCTCACTACGTCACCTATAACTTCCTGGGCTTTTCCAATATCTGCGGCGTAGCTGATACCCACGATCAGGTCGACACGACGCGTGTCCAATGCGGAGAAGTTGGTTATAGCCGCTCCCCAGACTTTACTATTCGGAATAACCACTTTTTTGTTGTCAGGTGTTGTCAGTGTAGTAGCCATCATATTCAATTCCCTAACGACACCGCTTATCCCACCACTCTCGATAAAATTGCCGACTTTGAACGGCTCATTCAATGCGATCATTAAACCTGCTGCCAAGTTCCCGAGGGATTCTTGAAACGCAAAGCCCACGATGAAACCGGTGACACCTAATCCGGCGATCAACGGCGCAATGTCGATACCGAGCCGTTGCAACGCGATCATCAGCACGATTACCCACAAAAGTTTGTGCGCTACGTTTATCACGAACCCTTGCAGAATCTCGCTCGCGTGGGCTGATTTCTTGATTGTTTTCGACAGCATGCCGCAAATAATGCCAATCGCGATCTTGCCGACAATAAGTATCACAAGCACGGCAACCAGGCTCACCAGGAAGTCCATACCGTGTATGACGACCCATTCACTTGCTTTATTGATGTATTTAGAGTTTTCTCCCATTTTTAGGGCTCCGTCGTTGATTTTAGCAAAAGTATTATGGTTCTTACGATCGAGAATTCGGCAAGGGTTAATAGTTGATCAATGTCAGGTAGGATAGATTCTACGCCAATTTCCCGTGATGTCAACAGCATTAAATCCAGGAAGTCCTACGGGCCGTCCCACTGTATGGATTTAAGTTGGACGTTGGCGTCCTCCAGTGATTTGAATATCGCATGGGACAATTTATCCGCGCCGCCTTTGCGGTATATTCGCACGGACAGATCGACGCGGACCATGGCGGATTCGTAATCCTTTTCATGAAGACAATGCGTAATTCGGAGGTTCTTTCGTTTGACAGCATCGACAATTGTCGATATATCCGTGTCCTGATGTGCACAAACAATCAGTCGCCGGTAGATATCTTTCGGGTAACATTTTTCGAAATAGTTCAATCCCAGTAGTGAACATAGCGCTATGAAAGTACTAGCGCATGCAAGCGTATACGATCCGATACCGGCGCTTAATCCAATGGCGGCTGCCATCCAAAGGCACGCAGCAGTTGTCAGACCGCGAACATTAAACCCTTCCTTAATGATTGTGCCGGCACCGAGAAAGCCAATTCCGGTTACGACCTGGGCAGCGATTCTACCTGGATCAGGCAGTATGATCGCGTTCCCGGCACTACGATACTGAACCAGATCGGTCATTGATTCCGAAATGATCATAAACAAAGCGGCGCCCATACAAACCAGAAGGTGCGTTCGCAGTCCGGCTGCGCGTCCATGTATATCCCGTTCAAGGCCTATCAGTGCGCCTAATAACGCCGCGACGAGCAGGCGAACTATGAGTTCCCAAGAGTCTGCTGTAAGGTTTATATACATTTTTTGTAATAGAGTTAAAGTTTCATGGGGCACTAACTTTCCAAATTCCGAAAACAATCCTGACAGCCTGGTTTTCTTAAGGTTTTAGCTACTGGACCGTGACTCAGCGCCGTTTCTTCTAACCGTATGCTCGGGATATTCTTTCTATAACGTGCTTCAGTTTTTCTAGAGCGCTATGTATCTCGTTGCTATCCGCATTGGTCTTAACCAATGATTCTAATTCTTCCCCCAGTTCGCTGACCACTGCGAATCCGAAACCCCCTCCCGATCCGTGCAGGCCGTGTGCTATCGTTTTGAACGACGACAACTCATTCGCTTCGAGCGCCGCAAGCAAGCCATCGAGTTTTCCCGGTAACGCGACAACATAGCCAGCGATAATGTCGTTCATACTGGGATCGTTGTGATACGTTGAAAAAATCGGGCTCGTATTGTCAACCGTGCGCTTTATTTCTGTATTCGACGCACCGGACTGAGTTTGCTGCATCAGGGTGTCTATTATGAAATTTGACTTTTCGCATTTCAACCAGGTTCGTAAAAGTTTTATGAACTCCAGACGTGAAATCGGTTTCACCGCGCAATCATCGCAGCCCGAGTCAAGAAATCGCTTCAGATCGTCCTCGGTGCCCGCCGCTGTTAATCCGATCACTGGCCGTATGAAGCCTTCCAATCTGAGTTTCTTAATGACGGATTTGCCGTCCATTTCGGGTAAGTCCATATCCAGAACTACCAGGTCGTACGGCTCGTTTATCGCCTTCTCGTACGCGTCAGTGCCGGTGCCGGCGATCTCGACGGTTCCGCCAGCGTCTACGATAAACTTCGTCAGTAGATTCTGAATGTCTTCATTGTCTTCGGCAATCAGAATCCTCCCACGCAATTTATAGGTTCCCGGACGAATTTCACTTTTACGCTCGGCCGCAACGCGCTCTGCATTTTTCTTGAGTGTCTGCTCGTCGCTTAATATCAGCGATTCATTTTTAACACCGCAATCTATTGTTAACCTAAAACTACTGCCCGTGCCGACCTCACTTTCGACCGTTAGATCCCCACCTAGCAGTTGTGCCAATCGTTTGGTAATCGTCAGGCCTAAGCCGGTTCCGCCGTACTTGAGCGGGATCGCGCACCCGCCTTGTTCAAATGGTTTCATAATATTCTTCAGTTGGTCCGGCGGGATCCCGATCCCTGTATCAGTCACTTCGAAAGCCAACATTGGTTTATCCGCATCGGAGAGATACTCGGCGACTACAACGACTTTACCATTTCGCGGTGTAAATTTCACCGCGTTTCCTATGATGTTAATCAGGCACTGAAGAATTCGGGTTGGATCAGAGTTGATCGACTCAGGAATTTGACCACGGATTTCTGTCTTGAGCGTGACGCGTTGCTCAGTGCTTCTGCCGATGAGAAGATCATAGACGTCGCGGACAAGGAGATACGGCTGACACCAGGATCGTTCTATCGTGAGTTTACCGCGTTCAGCCCGGGAGAGATCGAGAATTTCATTAATAATTCTCATTAGATGTCTCCCGTTTCGTTCGATCGTGTCAATCAGGTCCAGATAATCCTGCTGGTTTCCCAGTGCGTCACGCAGCAACTCTGCGTAGCCGATAATGCTTGTCATCGGTGTTCGCAGCTCATGGGACATATGTGTGAGAAATTCGCTCTTCGCCTGATCCGCTGTTTCCGCCTTATTCTTGGCATCTCTTAATGCCGTTTGGGTGCGTTTCTGTTCAGTGATATCTCTGGAAATCCCCATTGTTCCAAGAATTTTTCCGCTTCGTTCAACCAGCACGGAAGTTGAAATTAACGACGGAAATAACTCCCCGCTTTTCTTTCGATTTATGACTTCAACGGAGTAGCGGTCATTCTTAATCGTATTCTCATATACGCACCAGGACTGGTCGAGGTACGCGTACAGCATATCGACGGGTTTGCCGAGGACCTCGTCTTTGGTATAGCCGAATACCTCTTCGGCGCGCTTATTGAATTCGAATATACGGCGTTTCATATCTACCGAGATAATCATATCTGTCGAACTGTTGATCAAACTTTCGGTATACCTTTTCTCGTCCGATAACGTTGCAATAGCCTCCTGGCGTTTACGCACCTCTTGTTCGAGAGTTCGCTTTAGAGTGTATACTTCCAGGAAATGCCTTGTTTTTACGCGGAGAAGATTGTCGTTTACAGGTCGGAAGATACAGTCGTAGTCCGACTCGGCGAAGTCTTTGAAAGCGTCGATTTGTAGGAGATCTGCAGGGGTAATGAAGATTATCGGCACGTTCGGAATCAACTCGTTCTTACAGAATGATGAGACGTCTTCGATTTCGCTCTCGTCCCTGATATCAAAAATCAACAATGCAACATTATTATTTGTAACCAGATCTTTGGTTCTGGAGTGGTTCGACGACGAGAGAAAGCGACAATTCAACGGTGCTAACGCTGACTCAATGTCGGCACGCCAGCTTTCGGCGGTCGATGTAACGACAATTCCGGGAGCATCATTTCGACTCATAAGTCAGACTCGTCTCGAAGAATTAGTGGTTGATCGCATCAGCTTACGGAGAGCAGCACTGATCGAATTATACCTGGGAGTAATCGCACTGTAGTATGGATGCAGATTCAAGGGAATCGAGTTAAACATAGGTGATAGTATCGTGAAATATTTTGAGATCCGCCGTTCTCTGTAACTCGTTTATATGAAAGAAAATACGTGTTCGAAATAGAAGGTTTATTCATATTGCAGGCTCGTGCCGCTTACGTAAGATAACGGTCGAGAATATTGACCAACGTTGCGATTTTTACCGGTTTTGCAATATGGTCAGTGCAGCCAGCTTCCATACAATTTTTAATCGATTCGTCATCCGCACTGGCCGTGAGCGCGATTATAGGAATTTTCTTAAACTCCGGGATAGAACGAAGTTTTTTTGTCGCCTCCAATCCGCTCATCACTGGCATTCTAAGGTCGATAAGGATCAATTCAGGATTGTCAGTAATCGCTTTTTCGATGACTTCCTCACCGTTTTTGGCGATTAAAATTTCGTGCCCGTGGACCGTTAGTATGTCGACTATCAGTTTCAGGTTGCTTTCATTGTCGTCGGCTACGAGAATACGGTTTCCAAGTGCACGGGCCGAAATCATCACAGATTGATCTAGGCCTACTTCGACGTCTTGCCCGGGTTCCTGTGGCAGAACAACCCAAAACGCACTGCCTTTTTGCGTTTCACTGACCACTCCGATTTCTCCATCAAGTGATTTAACAAGCCGCGATGTTAAAGCGAGACCGATCCCAGTTCCACCCAATTCTGAATCACGAACGCGATCTACCTGATAAAACTCGGAAAAAATTTTATCGCGGTCTTCTTCTTTAATACCGATACCATAATCTCTAACTTCGAATTTCACGGAACTCTCTTCGCTGGGAGTCACTGTTATTTCTATATCCGAATCCTCCTCGGAAAATTTTATCGCGTTCGACAGGAGATTGATCAAAATCTGTCTGAGAACCTTCCTGTCGGAAATCACGAAGTCGATTGAAGGGTGGACATGTGTGGAAACGCGTATTTTTTTTTGCGCAATCTGAACAGCGAACATCCCGGTCACAGTCGTTATAAAGTCTCGAATAGATATCTGCGCGAGTTCGATTGCCGAAACGCCGGCATCGATTCTTGAGATATCAAGTAAGTCGCTAATCAGTGATAGTAGGTGCTTTCCGCTTTCATTAATAGTCTCAAGGTAATTCATTTGTTTTTCATTGACTGAACCGTAGAACTCGGTTCGCAATAAATCGGTGTACCCGATAATCGCATTGAGAGGTGTGCGTAATTCGTGGCTCATCGATGAGAGCATTCGACTTTTATGGGCACTAAGCTCTTCTAGAAGACTGTTAGCTTTTCTCAATTTTACAGTGTTTTCGTCGACCTCAGCGTCGCTTCTTTTTAGAAGTTCGTCTTTTGCTTTGTAGAGCGCCATCAATATAGCCGCGTGCAAGTCGATAGCTGTAAACGGTTTAATGATGTATCCATAGGGAAGTGTCTCCCTCGCCTTCGCTAATAGCGTATCGTCTGAATACGCCGTAAGGTACAATATCGGAACCCGTAATCTTTCGTTAATTCGCCGCGCTGTTTCTATCCCATCAATTTCCCCGTCGAGCATAATATCCATAAGAATCAGGTCTGGACGGTCGCGGGTCGCATTTTTGATCGCTTCTTCCGATAACGAGGCGACTGAGGTCAAGGTATAACCGTAATCGACCAAGATCTTCTTGATATAGCGCACCGTATGCGGGTCATCTTCGACAATCATTATTCGCCCGATTTGCAAAAGGAACGCTCCTTACTTTATGATGATTTAACGTTTCTGCTCGGCTAGCCTGCATTAAGCACAAATTTCGTCATGAGAATGCGTAGCTTGCTTTAGATCAAAGAGTTACAAAGAACGTACGATCCCGCGGTCACGGGACTAGACTAAGAGATCCAGCCGATATTTCAATATTTCTTCAGCCGTACAACCTTCGTAACTCATTGATCTCAGGCCAGCTAAAAGCGCTCGTAACGAAATTGATGCATAGATCAGGCTAATTGGCCCGTTCCGTAGTTTCAACTGCCCTCACGGACTGCAAGTAGTTTGATTAACGATTGGAAAATCCGAGAATTTCGTGTAACGCCTATTGCGGACATGGAGTATAATTAACCACATAATATACCCATCGTCATCTAGTTTTCGACCAGGCGTCGCCCAGGTGGCTATGCCGGTTAAAATATATCGTTCGGAATCGTATACGCGCACACAATCGAGTCGTCCGAAAATTGAACTGCTTGCAGTTTAGAGACCGAAGCACTTTCGAAAATTCCATGGTAGTCGGTATATAATAACTTCAATGTCTTAAATCAACATTGCAACTCGGTAGTCTCTCAATACGCCTCCTGTCCGTAATTCCGTCTAGGAGTCTGTCGGACTTTAGGGATCGTAGCGAGAAAATAGATAAATTGTGCCCATTTTTGCCCGAAATAAGGCGAATATTGGACATATTCAACGAAATGACGGGAGGAAATGAGATAATTTGGCATTTTCGCAGTCGATTCGGCTAAAGCCCGACAGGCTCCTAGCCTGAATAATTCATCAGTATTCTGCTACGAGCCCTAATCTCTGCTCAAATAAGCCGATTAGCTCAATTTTGCATCTCAATGAATACATTTGTGTGCCTACAAGAGATCATGGTGCGCGATGACGGTGAACCGTTCTCTTTAAAATAGCGTATATTGCATACCGTCGGACTACAAGCGCATTTTTTCTCTTGGGGCCGTCGCTGGAAAGTGAGTCGGGCTCAATTATGTCGAGATGCTGGTTTTTCCTTGCGGGAGCGGTATATTTAAGAGATACTTGCGGTGCTTCAGCGGTGATGAGAATCGAATCCTGAATCAAGTGCCAGTCTTCTTTTGTGTGGCGTGAAAGGTTGATTTATTTAAGGAATCCAGTTATGAAAGTTGAACAAGGCAGATGGACCGACGCAATCGGGTGGAATCCCCCAGCGTTCGGGACGTTCGGCGAATCGGCGGACTTGGTGTTGTTATTTGGTGTTAACCCGATCCTGAACGATCCGGAAATATTAGATACAATCAGAAGGATGTACCCCCGTGCCCATTTCTTAGGGTGTTCGACTGCCGGCGAGATCTATGAAACGTCAGTTATGGATGATTCGCTCGTAGTGACCGCTGTTAGCTTTGACTCCACTAAATTGAAACTGGCGAGTATCGAATTGTCGGACGCGAGCAGTAGCTTAGATGCCGGCGAACGGCTGGCCGAGAAGTTGGTTCCCGAGGGGCTCGTACACGTTTTCGTATTGTCAGATGGATTGCAGGTAAACGGCAGTGATTTGGTGACTGGTCTAACGAATAAACTGCCCGATAACGTAACTGTTACCGGCGGACTTTCCGGTGACGCCGGTAGATTCGAAAAAACGTATGTGCTCTGCGACGATATTCCTGAGCAAGGAAAAATCGCAGTCGTGGGCTTCTACGGAAATGACTTAAAGGTCGGTTACGCATCCCTGGGAGGGTGGGATTCGTTCGGACCGGATCGACTAATTACTCGCTCCGAGCGGAATGTGCTGTATGAGTTAGACGGAGAATCAGCGCTTGAACTCTACAAGTCCTACTTGGGCGACCACGCTTCCGGATTGCCCGCTACCGGTTTGTTGTTTCCGTTGAGTGTTCGCCGGAACGAGGACGAGAAAGGCATCGTCCGGACTATTCTTGCAGTAGATGAGGAAACGCAGAGTATGACGTTCGCGGGGGACCTTCCTGAAGGCTATTATGCGCGCTTGATGAAAGCTAACTTTAATCGATTGGTTGACGGCGCAGCGGGGGCCGCTCGATCCAGTTACGAGGAGGTCGGGCTCGCTTCTCCGGATCTGGCGATATTGATTAGTTGTGTTGGTAGAAAAATGGTCCTTAAGCAGAGAATTGAGGAGGAGGTAGAGGCCGTTCGTGAAGTTCTCGGTGAGAAGACCGCGATGACCGGATTTTACTCTTACGGAGAGATTTCGCCTTTCACGCCGAGCGCCAAATGTGAATTGCATAATCAAACAATGACAATCACGACTTTCTCAGAAAAATAATTAAACATGAGTGTGACACACAGCTTGTTGCGGCGTCAACTTAAACGCTTTTTCGGAGATACTGTCGAAATTCCGACGGAGTGGCATGGGTTTCTCGAAGTCGTCAATAACGCATATATTGAATTTGATGAGGATAGAGAGACGCTTGAACGTTCTCTCGAACTCAGTTCAAGCGAATTGCTGCAGAAGAATTCAGAAATGCGTGCAGTTCTCCAAGCGTTTCCGGATTTATTCATTTGGCTTGATGACACCGGAAAAATCCTCGACTGTAAAGGCGGCGGTACTACCGAACTTTATATCTCCCCCAAAGATTTAATTGGAAAGCGAATTCAAGACGTGCCGGAGCAAGGTATTAGTGTAAAATTTAGTGATGCTATAAATGATATCAAAGCGGAGAAGAGATTTGTTGTCAATATAGAGTACTCAATGCGGTTAAAGGACGTCGATCGTTATTATGAAGCGAGATTATTGCGACTCCGGCAAAACCAGATGATAGCGATCATTAGAAACATAACTGAGCGGAAGACTGCCGAGACGGCGCTCGCGGCGGAACATGATAGCCTCGAAAAAACCGTTGAAGTGAGAACGTCTGAGTTGCGTGACTCCCTGCAACAACTCGAAGAAGCCAACCTTTTTCTCGAAGAGGCAAATGAGCACAAAAACCGTTTCTTATCGACGATGAGCCATGAATTGCGGACCCCGTTGAATGCAATAATCGGTTACGCCGATCTTCTGGATGGCAAGTTTTTTGGAGAATTAAACGACATTCAAAGCGCTTATGTGAAGAAAATCGATGATAGCGGAGAACATCTCCTCGCTCTGATAACGGATTTACTGGATTTAGCCAGAATCGACACCGGAGAGATGGAATTGGAGAGCGAGAACTTTCCGTTTCAAGATATCTTGTTTCGGACCATCGACATGTTGAGTTCACAAATCTTGAAACGTGGTATAAAAGTTGTAAAACAAATCCCGTCGACGCTGCCAATGATAACTGGAGACAAACGAAAGTGTATGCAAATCGTGCTTAATTTGCTTACCAACGCCATTAAGTTTTCGCCGCCACGATCGAAAATTCGGGTTATTGCGGAAGTAGCGGAGAATGGGTTCATTAGAATATCAGTCGGCGATCAGGGGCCGGGAATCCCCTTTGACCAACAGGACGATATTTTCCGGGAATTTTACCAGGTGGATCGGGTTCGGGATGCAGAGCTTGGTGGAGTTGGCGTGGGATTGGCGTTGTCGCGTCGTCTCGTTGAGATGCATGGCGGTTCGATAGGAGTGGAAAGCGAACCCGGGAAAGGGAGTGTTTTCTGGTTTCTAATCCCGATAACCAATGACAACTCCGGTCTGGCGATCGCGGACGAAAGCGGTGAGGCGAATTTAAGCTTGGAGTCAGTTGGTCGCCATATACTCGTTGCTGAGGACAACGACGTAAACCTTTCGATGATACTCGATATGTTAAGTATGCAGAAACACTCAGTCACTATCGCTAGAAACGGAGAAGAGGCCGTTAAACTTGCAATTTCCAAAAGCCCCGATCTGATTTTAATGGACGTTCGAATGCCAAAAATCGATGGCCTAGAGGCAACACGTATATTGAGAGCAGAACCCGATTTTCCGGATATTCCAATCATCGCTTTGACTGCGAGTGCCGGGGAGAAGTCTAGAGAAAAAAGCCTGCACGCAGGATGTACCGATCATTTGTCGAAGCCGGTTCGAATAAAGGAATTGTTCGCAGCCCTGGATCGTCACTTGAAAAAGGATGAGGAGGTGCCGATTTCAAGAAAGCCCTGAGCAATTAGGCCGGTCCAAAGTTATACATGCGGGCTCGATTTCTAACCCGCTACTCCGGCCCTTGTTGGTAATATCTTTTGAAAGTTCGGCACAGAAATATTTTGCGTTCCAGCCTCTGACTCACTGTCGCTCGTGGAGATGAAAATTTTCGTACACATATCGGCTGCCAAGATAACATGCTGAAACGTGACCTCGCGCCTGCCTGTAATTGCGCTTAAATCATAACGCAGTAATCAATAAAGCTGTATAAGCGATTGCGCTAAACAATCCAACCTCTATGGGATTATAATCGAAAAGGATTCGTCCGTGAAATCTGGCTAACTTTCGTGGGATTAACGGATACGAAACTATCATGACCCAATTTACTAAAGGCGATCAACCAATAAGTGCGGGCCATATTTTGGTGGTAGACGATTGGAAGCATAACCGACAGCTTCTAGAGGATTTGCTCGGAACTAAGGCCTATGAAGTGAGCACGGCGGAAAACGGAAAAGACGCGCTTGAGAAATGTGCGGCGGTGTCATTCGACACAATCCTTCTAGACGTGATGATGCCTGGTATGAACGGATTAGATGTCTGCCGCCAGCTAAAGTCAGACTCACACACTGCGCATGTTCCGGTTATTATAGTCACCGCACTAACCGACCGTAAAGATTCGTTAGAGGGAATCGAATCTGGAGCAGATGATTTCATTTCGAAACCCATCGACGGCGCGGAGGTGCTTCTCCGCGTCCGGAATGCTGTGCGCAACAAGCGTTTGTACGACGAGCTCCAGAAGAATTATCGACAGCTTCAAGACTTAGAAGAATTGAGAGACCGCTTGACACATATGATCGTTCATGATTTGCGAACACCGCTTCATATCATCAATTCGGCTTTAGAACTCATTAAAATCGGAAACACAGATTCCCATGCTGATGATTGCAGCGAGGAGCTCGATATCGCTTGTCATGAATGTTGGAATATGATTGAAATGGTAACGATGTTGCTCGACGTCAGTAGGCTCGAAAGCAATCAGATGCCACTCAAAATGAGTAAATGTGATCTTGGTGCGATTATAGAGGAAGTGACGAATGAACTCCAAAAAACTTCCGTGGACTGTTGTCTAACGTGTCAAGTATCGCCAAATAAGTCCGCCATTGTTACATGCGATCAGAGCGTGATACGCCGGATCATAGTGAATTTGCTAATGAATGCAATTAAATTCTCGCTGCGCGACGGTGAAGTACACGTGAGTCTGACAAGGAATGAAGATACGGTTGAAGTCATGGTGAAAGATAACGGAGAGGGGATCCCCGCCGAATTTCACGAGAAGATATTCACTAAGTTCGGACAGGCAGAAATTCGTCAGGAAAAGCGAATTTACTCTTCGGGACTCGGCTTAACTTTCTGTAAACTTGCGGTGGAAGCTCACGGAGGCGAGATTCGTGTCGAGAGTGAGGTAGACAAGGGGAGCTGTTTTCGGTTTACATTACCGTTTTCTGCGAAAGACCGCACTTGAGCCGGCCTTCAAACCTTGCAGGGTGTCCCATTCTGTCTGCACTCTCGTCTATCACGAGCTGCCTTGTTCTACGGATGACAGAATGCGATCTTGGGGGGCGAGCAATAAGCCTATCATCAGAATTTTCGGGCGACAGCACTGCTCTTAGCTAATTTGTAGCCCCGGAACTTTCTTTCGAATCCGCATCACCGGCGACACGCTCGTCGATTTCGGTACCTTTCAAAGCTTATCTGACGCAACCGCATCCGACTCGCGATCTGCACATGGTTCAGTTTTCTACTGATTTGATTTTGAGAGCTAAGCAACCTTGCTTAACTAGACCCTGTTCGAAAAGGTATCGTGGTCCGCACGCCTGCCTATTTCGGTCGAATTTTCGTGCTTTTTCGGTCGACATTCGATGCTTGAGCATCGGATTCGACCAAAAAGCGCGAAAAGGCACCGAAAGAGGTAGGTGCCC
>JAJFLP010000037.1 GCA_021772635.1 Verrucomicrobiota bacterium
AGAGCATCGTTGTTTCATTTTAATGTTTACTGAGCGCCAAAAGACACTCGCCCCGAAGGGGTTGCACTTATTTCACCGCTGGACGGCGTTAGCGAAAAGGTCCGTACCTACGGGTATGAACGCCTTTTTCGCTGCCTACCCCAGCAGCAAAATAAGAGCAATCAAATGTAAAGGAATTTCTGTTACGGTACATTAGGCTTTCGATACGCGTTCCATGTATTCGCCCGTGCGCGTATCAATTTTGACTACGTCACCGGTATTAACAAATAGCGGAACTTGAAGCTCGTAGTCGTTATCCAGTCGAGCGTTTTTTTGAACATTCGTCGCCGTATCGCCGCGGACGCCTGGTTCTGTATCTACAACGACTTTTTCGATAAAAGTAGGAAGCGTTACGTCGATAGGAATTTGATTGAACAACAGGATCTTGCATTTCGAGTTTTCCAGCAGAAAGGATGCGCTTTCTTCAAGGATTCGATGAGACACGTAAATTTCATCGTACGTTTTGTCGTCGCTGAATACGTAATTGGTGCCGTCGTCGTATGAGAAAACACACTCTCGTTCTTCAAGAGCTGCTTTTCCAATTTTATCATTGGGACGATAAGTCTTGTCCATCGTAGCCCCGGTTAACATATTTTTAAGTTTACAACGGTAGAGCGCTTGCCCCTTCCCCGGTTTGCAGAAATCAAACTCTGTTACCACCCAAGGTTGTTTGTCTATCTCAACCTTTAGTCCCTTGCGTAAATCCGAACTTGTGTACATAAATTATCCCTTTAATTCCAGCTTGAATAATTCGTCAGTATTCTGCTACAAACCCTAAGCTCTGCTCAAATAAGCCGATTAGCTCAACTTTACACCTCAGTGAACGAATATTCACTTTCGCCGTCGAGTTTTCGCTCCGCATTCTCGGAGTCCGCTCGTGCGGACCGCATAAGCGGCCCGTACTTACGGAATCCACGCTCACGCGGGACGGGTAATCCGGACGAAAACTGCGTGATTGTTGGTATAACACACCTGAATTCTCGAAACGTCTATCGTTAATGCGTAAACTTAAGATTTACAAAGCACCAATACACTGTTCTCCATGAAAATAGGCGAATCATTACGAGAATTTAAACGCTCCGAACTCGGAGAAATCCCAAATCGGCAGATTTTGCCATTGGATAGCCTCAAATACGGAATTTTTCAGAAAGACGCTAAAGCGCGAACTCCAACATGCGCCCTGACTTTGCTCCATCTTAAATTAATCTGGGTGGCTGATCTACGCACAAATATTCGACTGCGAGCACGATCTGTGATAAAAATATCAAAAAAATTGAATTTTTGTTTGGAAATGGAAATAAATGGGTTAGAATGGAAAAGTTTGGATATAAATGGAAGCCGTGTTTGTGCGTTAGAATTCGAGGGGATTCACGGATCGGACGCATAGAACTCACCGTAAGGGGCGACAATGCTTGAATTTTGTGGACAGGAACAGTGCGTACTCGATGGCAATGGCCGAATCAAGTTAAGCACGGCTCTTTTGCGCAATTTTAAGCGGTATACCGACGGTGAAGTGGTTCTTCATTGTTTACCGGAAGGTGCGATTGCGGTTTATCCTCCGCATATCTGGAAAGCGATGCGAGGTCAGGAGAGCGACCGGGAGGCTCAAGCAGCGAACAGCGTCGTTTATCGGCGGTTAATTCGTCGTTTTGGAGCAATGTCACAGGGTGCCGCTATATCCAATCAGGGGCGTGTAACAATCCCTCCGTCTTACCGTGAATACGCGGATCTGGTACCGAATTCTCCGATTTCAGTTGTAGGTTGCGAAATCGGTGTTGAGATTTGGAATCCATCACGTTGGGGAAAGGAGTCAGAACTAATCCATCAGCATGTATTCAGCAAAGGGGAAAATGAAATGAGTATCGATGTATCCAGGGAGGACTCATAATGCGCGTAAGGTCAAAAACGGTTCGAGCACTAATACCTTTATTTTTAATCGGACTAACATTTGTTCTTGTCAGTGCTGTGAAAGTTTCGAGCCAAATGTTGTCGAGGGCTCAGCTTGGGGAGCGTGTCGAGGGGCAGATTGAAAGCTGGCATGCTCAGATTTCGATAGAATTACCGGATGGCCAGTCGGCGCTTTGGAATTTGACGAGTTCGAAAGAACCGCTTCAACTTCTTCGAACATGCGCGATTGAGCGCAAGATTTATCCCTAGATCAGGCTAGCCTACATTATGCATAAATTTTCTATTGTGAATGCGTATCGTGTTTCATATAAACGAGTTACAGAGAACGCCGGATCTCAAAATAATTCAATATTTTTCGATCAGAGTACATATATGTTTCATTAGCTGTTAATGGTATATCTTCGTCCCATAGGCAACGAGGTTGTTTACTCTTTTTTTCACGCTATATCTTTCAACTTTCCGCGGACAGAATAAACTGCGTGCCGTTCAATCTTCCGGGTTGCGGGCATGCGTTTGGGTCGCGGTATTTCTTCGCTCATTTAAGAACCGGACGAATCTGTTATTACTCGTATTCCTCCTATGGGCGGTCGTGATCCAAGTACGTCTCTACCAAGTGATGGTCCACGAACGGATAGGCTTCCTTGGCGCATTCGAGAAAGAATCGTGGCGTGAGGGAACGATCCCTGCGCTACGCGGCCGGATACTGTCTGTTGACGGCCAAGCTCTTGCCTGGTCAGTTCGTCATTTCTCCCTCCTTTATCAGCCGTCCACTGACATAAGATTATATCGGGACGATATCTACAGTATTTGTAAGCACCTAAGAATCGACCCGAAGTCGTTAAAGCGGTCCCGAGACAGCGATGCGATCATTATCGTTCCTGAGATATCCCCGGACGAGATACTTAAACTTGAATCGTTTCTCGATGTGAATAAGCGGTTTTATGTGAGAACAGGATTTAAGCGTGAATTGGATTCTATAACTGCGGATATTCGAACGAGGATCGGCGATACCCGAATCCTTGATAATCGCGAGGTCGGGGTTTCCGGGCTCGAAGCGGAGCACAATCCGAGGTTAATGGGCCTGGACGGGAAATATCGGGTTATGGTAAACAAATACGATGACTGGATTCCCGAGACCTGGGAAGAGATTCAATCTCCGGTTCCCGGATATGACGTGTACGTTCAATACTAGGAGCCTGTCGGGCTTAGCCCGACAGGCTCCTAGACTACCGATTCTTTCGATGATGATGACGAGGACAAGAATTTCACGACGGCAATCACGCTGATTCCTCAGTTGGGTTGGAACAGCAGCGTGACAGCGACCATAAAACCATTGAAAAATGCGTGAATGGAAATCGGCAACCAGATATTTCGGCTACGATTGCGTGCGTATTGCAGAACTATCGCAAGAACGAACAACGGCATTACGTGCGTTGGCTGAAGGTGCGACAGGGCGAATAGTAGCGAGGTTAAGCCGATTGCTATACCTTGGCCGGCTTGGCCCGCGATCGATTCATACAAGACCAGACGAAACATCAACTCTTCTGCTACCGGCGCAATGACTACGGCACCGATCACCAGCGGCACGACCACTTCGACTCGAGCTTGCGAGAGCCACTCAATGATCGGGTCATCCTGGATCGGCCATTGCATGTATCGAAATAGTATCAGCACGGCTACATTGATCGCCAGCACCGCCGGGATAATGAATGCGGAATACTTCAGACTCTGCAGTAACGTCGGAATAGAATACCCTTTGTCCATGTTCAGTTCCGACAATCTTCTGCCGGCTGGGACGCAGTTGAGCAGCACCGCTATGATCGTTACTGTACCTACTACGTGAAAACACAATAGACTTCCAAGGATAACGAGAAGATCTGGTGTCGCTGCGGCGTCCGCCGTGCGGAGGGTTGAAGTACCCCAAAATGACAGCACAATGAACGCGATCGAAAGACAAGCGGCGCGCACGTGCCAGAAATTCTGTAGCGGTGTACTCGAATCCTCCTGTTCGCGTGTATCCTCATCAGAGAGACTTTGTTCTCGTGATCCATGATCCTGCATAATTTTTACTCTTTCTTAAGGACCCAGAACTGCCGCTGTCCGTAGTCATTTGGAAGCTCAAGTATCGGAGAAGTCTCCGCAGTATACCTGAATTTTTTTGCTTCGTGAATTACGGCTAGCCGTTCGCGCTCGATTGTACGTGGTGTTTTGTAGGATACCAGTCGCCCTCCATCCGCCTTGACGAATCTACTAAATTCCCGGATTTGGTATGCCGTATCTTTGACCGCTCGAGCAATGACGAGGTCGAACTTGCCCTGGAAGTCTGCTGACCGAGATAGTTCACGAGCTTGTCCCCATGCGGAGCGGCAATTGTCGAGTCCCAGGCCTGTCGCGAGAGTCTCGGTAAAATTAACCTTTTTCCGAGAGGAGTCGATTTCAGTTAGATTCAATTTTGGGAAGGTAAGAGCCAAAGGTATTCCAGGGAAACCAGCACCGCAGCCGATATCTGCGATCGACCAGGGGGCAGTCCTGATTTCAGGCAATATCGAGACGATTAGGAGACTGTCAGCGATATGTTTAAAGAGAAAGTCATCGGGATGGGTAATACGGGTGAGATTGAAGGATTCATTCTGTTTGATCAGAATCCGATAGAACTTACGAATCTTCTCGTCCCAGTTCTCCGGGAGTGCAGCGATGTTCAGCGAAGAAATGAAAGGCAAAATCGGCGTGACGTCAGGTTCAGCGCACATGATTGATTATACTGATAAACAACAACACCGATCCGCTAATCCCCAAAATAGATGCCGTCGCCAGCCGCCAGCGGGGAACGTTCGTAATTTTGTCTAGAAGATCACGAAAATGGTACGGTGTTGCGATGATCACAATTGCGAAAATCCCGAGAAGGTAACAGATCGCGGAGAACGTGTGCCGTAACGGGATGTGGGCGGCGAATGCTTCGTGGAGTAGCCAGTTAACGGTTAACAGGACGAAGCCGCCGAGAGCCCTAGTAAAAAGATAATCGAGCAGGAAGTATGAAAGTACAGAAATGACCACAAGCAGCGGTGCGATAAACACCCGTAATTTAGCGAGTCCGCCTTCGAGTAACGGATACGCGTGCGCAGCTGACCACCAAAGACAGACGACTCCGAGGATGATTCCAGCCACCCGTTCTCTCGGCAAGGACTTCCATAGATTCTTCTTCTTTGGCAGCAAAGTCCAGCAAATCGCGGACATTGCTACCAACGATACGCCCAATATAATGCCGACTGTACTGAATTTACTCACTATAACGATTTTCGATTTTCGATTGAGTATTTCGGAATCATTCCGGGAGCTTATGATGAATAAGCTGCGTTATGTATCGATTCTGCTCCCTCACTAGAGCGAATCGGCCAAAGGGCTAAACAATACCCGTGAATTACCTCTATACAACGACGCCCGAAGAGTTTTTACCTAAAGACTCGCTTGCAGAAAGATCTAACGAATTGCTTTTACCGGATACAAGAATTACTTATAATGCCTCTGACGTTAAACGGACTAGCCTATATTATGCATAAACTTTCTATTGCGAATGCGTATCTTATTTCATATAAACGAGTTACAGAGAACGCAGGATCTCAAAATATTCCAATATTTTTTCGTCCCGGCAACCTCAATAACTCTTTGATCTAAAGCAAGCTACGCAATCTCATGACGAAATTTGTGCATAATGCAGGCTAGCCTGATCTATGCATCAATTTCGTTACGAGAGGTTTTAGCTGGCCTGAGATTAATGAGTAACGAAGGTTGTACGGCTGAAGAAATATTGAAATATCGGCTGGATCTCTTAGTCTAGTCCCGTGACTGCGGATTCGTACATTCTTTGTAACTCATTTATATTAGGCCTGATACATGCTCGCAGTCGAAACTTTATGCCTGGATCAGGCTAGCCTGTTCGCCTCGAAGTTGTTAAAAATATTACTTAATCAACGGACACTATGAACAAGGAAACGGATTGGAAATCACTTGGTTTTTCTTATACAGACACAAACTGTCACGTTTGCTATCGCTGGAAAGACGGGCGGTGGGATGACGGCGAGGTGGTTACGAGCCCGTATGTTAACGTTCATATCGCGGCTACTGCATTTCACTACGGGCAGTCTGCATTTGAAGGACTGAAGGCTTTCCGATGCAAGGACGGTAAAGTACGTGTGTTTCGCGCGGACGAAAACGCGAAACGCATGGAACGAACAGCGCGCCGTATCATGATGGAAACGGTGCCGTGTTCTTTATTCGAGGACGCGGTACACCGAGTGGTTAACGAGAATTTGGAGTTTGTCCCACCGTATGGGACCGGTGGCGCGTTGTATATTCGACCTCTTCTCTTCGGTTCCGGCGCGCGGATTGGTTTGAGCCCCGCCGACGAGTACATCTTTCTCATCCTTGTCTTACCCGTGGGCGATTATTACAAAGGTGGACTCGCCCCCGTGAGTGCGATTGTTGTCGACGGTTACGACCGTGCCGCACCGAACGGTGTCGGGAACGTCAAAGTAGCCGGAAATTATGCACCCAGTTTCGAGCCGAGTATGGTCGCACGCGACCTCGGATATCCGATTAATTTGTACCTGGACGCCAGAGAAAATCGATATATAGATGAGTTCGGAACTTCCAACTTTATTGCCATCACGAAAGATGGCAAATATGTAACGCCGAATTCGAGTTCGACGCTTCCAAGTGTAACCAATAAAACGCTGATGACTTTGGCTGAAGAAGATGGATTCACGGTAGAGCAGCGACCGGTCGAGTTCACTGAGCTATCTCAATTTGCTGAAGTCGGAGCATGCGGGACGGCTGTTGTTATCACGCCGGTAAATCGTATCGTCCGCAATGAAGAGGTGGTGGAGATCGGTTCTGGAAGCGGTTGCGGTCCGGTCCTTCAGCGCCTCTATCAGCAGGTGCGCGGTATTCAGGTTGGGGATTTACCGGATACTCACAGCTGGGCTAAAGTCGTTGAGCCCCGGTAGCACGTTCCATTTTCCGCCGGTTGGGGGCTCCGACAGCAATTTCACCACTCAACTGCCTCGATGCAAGCCAGCCGAGGTATGAAAGACTCTTAGAGCTTTACGACGTTCGTGCTGGACAGCAGAACGGGGAATTAAACCCACTGGCGGGATTGAAGCGCGGTCCCATGCCCATGCCGCCCGCGATAGAAAGCGATTCCTGAGAGGTTTCCAACAGCGTCAAGTGCCTTTCACTTAATCGGTAGTATACCGAACATCATGGTCCCGCATGCGGGACGAAATACCGTTCGGAAATTCTTGGCTGACAAATTCGAAGCTATCCTAAAATTGTGCTGCTTGTTTCTTAATCCCGATTCAGAATGTCCGAGACTCACGCTTATGCGGAGAGATCGCGGGGCAGTATAAAACGGACCGACTGCGGTTTATACCGCAAGCGGTACAATTTTTGGACGACATCAAAATGGTTGAGTAAGAGACTCCGGACGATTTTTCGAAAACTCTGAGATTGTTGGTATAACTCCGACCACATACCCGATCCGCAACCGGATACAGCCATTCTCAGGCGGACCACTTATCCTGACGTTCCCGAAAGATATACTGCCCGCGATCTCTCTCTCCGTATTCTCGGAGTCCGCTCGTGCTGACCGCATAAGCCTGAGTCCCGGACGTTCTGAATCGGGATTAAGAAACAAGCCGTACACTTTTGGATCCGTACATAGACGGAGAGAAGACCTTTTAACTTATCACCTAAGGGATTCCGAACGGTATTTTAAAATACCCAATGACGATGGGTATAATTTACGGACGCAACGACGATATGACTTCAACTCGCGACTCATTTCTAGAGCTTTCAGACGCGGGCCTTCTTGCCGAATGTAAAATTGATTGTTTTCGCGGAACAGGGCCAGGCGGACAGCATCGAAACGTGACGGATTCGGCCGTGCGACTCAAACTTCTGTCCGCAAATATAGTTGCCGCTTCGGCCAGGTTTCGTTCCCAACGACAGAATAAGAATGACGCGTTAAAGAAAATCAGGATGCAGTTGGCACTCGAGCTTAGAGATCCGCCGGGCGCTGCGGTTTCCGCGACTCCCGTCGTGAGCGTGAAGAATCGCGAATACCCAGGATATCTAGCGGGATTATTGGATATAATTTACGATTCAGAGTATAAAATCGGCGATGCGGCCTCACGGCTTGGCGCTTCAACGGGGAAGCTTGTGCGAATTCTGGCACGTGATCCGCAGGCGTGGAAATGGATCAACGATAAGAGGACAATCGCAGGGATGCGCAGATTGACCAAGTCGTGATGACTGCGGACAATACATTATTTATACTGCCCGCGATCTCTCTCTCCGCACTAGCGGAGTCTCGGTAATCCGGACCTTATTCTCGGAGCCCGCTCGTGCGTACCGCATAAGCGTGAGTCTCGGACATTCTGAATCGGGATTAAGAAACAAGCAGTACAATTTTTGGATAGCGTTGAGTTTCATCTGGGGATTGGATCGTGACGAAGAAACAAAAAGCCAATGCGCATGCCGTAGCACCACGCCGCGAGAATTTCATAATCTTTACGGGATTTACGATCGTATTGGTTGCGCATACGCTGATAATCTCACCCACTACCAAGTACTCCGTAGACCTGAAGCTTCCATTAAGCCAAAGTTTGATCCTGTTGCTGGCGTTGTACGCAGCCCTGCAAAAGCTGCGCGCGGCCCAATTCAGTATAAAATTACTTGCGAAGAACGATATTCGAACGGGAACAGTGAAGGCGATATTCATTGCCCTTGGGGGATACCTTTTGGTATGTGCCGTGTCGGTGTTCGTTTCGAATTATAGATTGGCGTCACTCTACGAGTTTAATAAAGTCGTGACCTATGCCTTACTTTTCTGGGTTATGGTTACCTCGACACCCCCTCCGGCCTTTATCACACGCCTACTTGGAGTACTACTAGCCCTTAGTTTTGTGGTAGCGGTGTACTCGATCATTCAGTACCTTGGATTGGACGTTCTGGTTGGAGCAACGGGGGTGACCGGGACGTTTGGGAACGCCAACTTCCTCGCTGGATTTCTAGTTGTCGTAATCCCGATTGCTACCGTTTTCAGTGCGATCGCCAGTGGTGTAAAACGGCGTTTGTACCTTGCTCTTTTCTTTCTGCTTCTAATATCGCTTGGTTTGTCTCAGACGCGTGGCGCCTGGATAGCGTGTGCGGTAGAATTGATACTTATCTGGGGTTTTTACATCAAGTTCTGGAGATCCCGGACAGAGATGATTCCTTCAGTTACAGCTGCCAAGTTCCTAGTCGCACTTATGATCGTCTCAGTGACTGTCATTGTGTTCGTGCAGCCGGAATCGATACCCCGGATTGCTTCCGCTTTTGACTCGTCAAATTATCATGTCAGCACTCCCGAGGCTGGGGTTACCAGTTCTATACAGGTTCGCATCGCGATATGGCGTTCCGCACTGAAAATGATCTCAGATGCGCCGATTTTGGGTCACGGGATTGGCACATTCATGATTATCTTCCCAAGGTATAGGTTCGCCTATCATCACACAGACGGTATAGGCCACAATACTTATCACGCCCATTCGGAATACCTGGAGATACTAAGTGAGACAGGAACTATCGGGATCATTGTGTTTATCGTGTTCATGGCCCTTTGCCTTCGCTCCGGGTTCCGATTTGTATGTACCGATCGGACGACGAATACGTCGCTGCTGGTTCAGGGATGTCTCATATCCGTGATTGGCCTGTTAATTCACTCTGCGTTTACTGTTGACCTCCGATTTACATCTGGATTATATCTTTGGCTTATGCTTGGGATCATAGCACGCCCGCAATCGCCTCCGGGACGGGGGGCGGGGGTATCTAAACTGCCGGGCGATGGGGCTCGTGTGGAATCGGAGCCGGTACTCAATTCCGGAAACAGGGAACGGGCGAAATCGATCGCTTTCAGTGCGATCGCAATAGTGCTAGCGGCGTTTCTTCTGCCCTTTTATATCAAGCCTGCAAAGGCGAGTCTTTTGCTTAAGCGCGGAGAAGTGGCTGAAGTGAATAAGGATTACTCACGCGCCTTAGAATCCTATAAGGCCGCGTTATCGGTATTTCCCATCATGTATCCGGCGTACTACGCCGCCGGCTATCTTTACCAAGTGCACGAAAAGAATCCTAAGAAAGCGCTTGAAGTATATACGAGATTAATGAATTACGCGCCGGACTTTGCGCAGGTACACTTTCAAACTGCGCTTGCACTTAAATCACTTGGTGAGTATACAGATGCGATTCGAGAACTTACGCGGAGTAAAGAACTGAATCCTTATCACAAAGGCGTTCGATTCAACCTTGCGATGTGCAGCTTCGAAAACGGCGATTTAAGACGAGCCGAAGCCGATTTTAAGACGGCGTTGAAGTTCCATGCAACTGATAAGCAGATCGACTTAGACTACGACTTAGCGATTCTGGAACGTCTGCTGGTTATCTATCATGACCGTCAGGACTGGGCGGGTGCGCTTGAGTATGGACAGGCACTTGTTGTGCTCGACCCAGAAAATGCGGCTGTGCATAGTAATTTGGGATCAATATTCGCGCAGACGGGGAAAAAGGCAGAAGCGCTTAAATACTTCAAGAAGGCCATGAAAATTAATCCGGGTTTCGCAGCCGGCTACGAGAACCTATCCGTATTTTACACGGTAGAGGGCATGTTTCAGGAGGCAGAAGCGTTGCGGAGGGACATGGAACGACGTTTTTCTACGGAATAACTCATTTATAACGCTGAACAAAGTCGCGATTTTTAGCTGTCCGAATTTGAGCAAAAGATTCATGGATAACAAAGCATTGAGAACAAGAGCGTTGGAGTTCATGCTTCAGCGTGGTTTATTGGCTAAACTCCTCAGACACACTAAAGTGCGAACTCCAACGGAGCGTCCCCGCGGCAAGGTCATTACCAATACATATCTTTAATCTTACGACATTGAGATGTGCGCCTCAAATAAATGAGATTTCGCTATGCTGGATACTTGTTGCTGGAAAAAAGACGTAGCTTTCATCTAGCCTACATTATGCATAAACTTTCTATTGCGAATACGTATCTTATTTCATCTAAAAGAGTTATGAAGAACGTCGGATCTCGAAATATTTCAATATTTTTTCACCCCGACAACCTCCATAACTCATTACCCTAAAACAAGCTATGTATTCTCATGACGAAATTTGTGCATAATGCAGGCTAGCGAAGCTTCGCCTCAAACCGACAAGTTTTCGCGATCCTGGATACTGGTTGCTAGATGCCGGATAAAGAAAGCAGCTTCCAGCTAGTCTCCAGAATCAGGCATCCAGTATCAATATCTTTAAGGCAGAGCCGCACAAA
>JAJFLP010000038.1 GCA_021772635.1 Verrucomicrobiota bacterium
TTCTTTATCCGGCATCTAGCAACCAGTATCCAGGATCGCGAAAACTTGTCGGTTTGAGGCGAAGCTTCGCTAGCCTGCATTATGCATAAACTTTCTACTGCGAGCATCTATCAGACCTAATCTAAATGAGTTACAAAGAACCTACCATCCCGCGGTCACGGGACTAGACTAAGAGATCCAGCCGACATTTCAATATGTCTTCAGCCGTACAACCTTCGTAACTCATTGATCTCAGGCCAGCTAAAAGCTCTCGCAACGAAATTGATGCATAGATCAGGCTAGTCCTAAGTTTTCTGTGATTATTTAGGATGGCCGCCGAGTAAAACTTACAATTAGAGGTGTGGGTAACCTGGCGCAATTGCACTGCTTCACTCGTATTTTTTACGGATTCAGGTTGATTTATATCTTGCTGCGCGAGACCTAGACACCCAGACGCAGACAAAATCATCTTTAAGGTTCTACAGCAAGAAATTGGTATCACACTGAGAATAGAATTATATTCTGTATATTATGACTATCCCAGACGTAAAAGAACTGTCCCTGAGAGAGAAACTGCAGATCATGGAAGCCATTTGGCTTGACATGCGCGAGCATGTTGATACCTGCCCAATCCCACCAGAGCACCGTGCACTTCTCAATTCTCGACGGGAGCGTGTTGCGTCCGGCGAAGCATCCATTCGTGATTGGGATGAGGTTAAGAATAGTATCAGCAGGCCATGATAACGGTCAGGATCTCGGACTCGGCGACTATTTTCTATCTAACCTTCGCGCTGATATCGAGGGCTTGAAAGTAACTGGCGGAATTCACCAGAATTTATACGACGATTATCATCGAGTCCTAAGCCGCGTATTCCCTTACGCAATTTTCTACACCTGCAAAGACAATATCGCGATTGTTTGGGCAATCGTGGATTGCCGACGAGAACCGGCGTGGATAGAGACTCACGTCCGACTGACACGACCGGGCAGGTAATGAAAACTCAAGCAGAACCAGCAGACACATCCGATTCTCATTCCACCGTTGCGGTTCTCATCTCCCTGAATCTGATGAAGCAGATATGAACGTCTTTCTATTTAGAATGGAGCAGCTACTCCCAATTCTTGGTCAAGAATTTTTGAAGCCTGTAGTAAAAACCGAAGCACAAAGCAAAAAGGCCGATCTGCTCTATTGTGAAATTAAAGAGATCAAAGCAAGAGGAAGGCAGACTGATAGCGGGTTTGTAGTTTTGAAGGGATCAGAAGCCGTGCTGGAGGAGCGTCCCTCAACTCAAAAATATCAATATGCGGTAAATTTGAGAGCAACGCTTAGAGCTGAAAAGATTCTTGAGGAGAAAGTTGATCGATTTGCTTTCATAGCTGATTATGAGTTTTCGAGTCCCAGCGCAGCAGCGGCGGTTGTTCACGGCGGACAAGCAAACGGACTGACAGCTTGGAAAGATTCTAACGGGGTATCCCTAAAACAAAAAGAAGCAAAAGACATTCAATAATTGAGTCCAGCTAACCGCTGCCCCACCGCCGCTCGTTCCTCGAACTGGCAGCCCATCGCTCGCTGACGCTCGACGTTCGGGAACCGCTGCGCGATTTGGGAATGAAATAATATAGCAATATGGGGCGCACCTCTAATTGTAAGTTTTATGGATGATCACAGAAATTGGAATAAATATTGTAAATGAATTATTCGCATAATGCTAAGAATAATTCCAGTAGTTAAAACGTGGACTAATAACTTACAATTAGAGGTAACCCTTTGTCTACTTCCGATGAACCGAAAAAATTAGCATGGTATTTTACCACGAAATACATCGTCATCGCTTTTTTGGCCGTTGGGCCGTTGGCGATACCGTTGGTTTGGTTTCATCCCCGGTACAAGAAAATCACGAAAACATGGGTCACGCTGCTGACGGTTTTGCTAACTGTATTAACCATCTACACAATCAAGATACAGGTGGAGACTTTGATGGACCAATTGAACGAGCTGGGGGTGTTGGAGGAATGAGAATGAGCAGGGGCACACCTCCAGTTGTAAAATAAGCGAACATTCCGATTCGTAATCTTTCTGGTTTTTCGAGGTGAGATTTGGAAAGGGATTACGATTATGATTACGAGTACGAAGAAAATCCAACGAAAAGGTTGCTGGATTTGGGTCTATTTGTAAGTTTTGTGAGGAATTTAGAGAAATTCACGATTTCTTTAACAGTGAATAAAAACGGAAAGTGCAATTCTCCCCATTTTAAACAGGGGTTTGAAAATCTTTAGTTGCGTTGACGAATAAAGATATTTCGTGATCACTGTGCGCCGCTGAAACGAATGCCACTTCGAATTGCGACGGCGGCAGATAGAAGCCTTTCGAAATCATGAAATGAAAGAACTCTGCATACTTTTTCGTATCACACAGTTTCGCATCGGTTAGATTACTTACGGGATTTTTCGAGAAAAAGAAGGTGAATATTCCCCCTAGTTTGCAGCAGTGCAGTCCATTACTGGAGAGACCTGCGCCGATAGCTTGAGCTTTCTTTTGAATTTCGTCATACGGCTTGGTTTCCCGTAGAATCTCCAACGTTTCGATTCCTGCAGCGACCGCCACCGGATTCCCGCTGAGCGTTCCAGCTTGGTAAACCGATCCCAAAGGGGCGAGTTGTTCCATAATCGCTTTCGTTCCGCCGACTGCGCCGATTGGCATTCCCCCGCCAATGATTTTTCCCAAACACGTCAGGTCCGGGGTTATCCCGCAAATTGCGCCGTACGAAGTCGGGGCCAAACGGAAGCCGGTTATTACTTCGTCAAAAACGAGCAATGACTGATGCGAATTGGTGATTTCCCGCAGGCATTCCAAAAATCCCTTTTCGGGTTTGACTAATCCCATATTTCCAGCGACGGGTTCAACTATAATTGCAGCAATATCATGACCATGTTTTGCAAATAACTCGTTTACGGCCTCGATGTCGTTGTACGGGGCAACCAAGACTTCGCGCGTGGTAGCGTCTGAAACTCCTGCAGATGACGCGATCCCACCCGTCAAAAGTCCGCTGCCAGCTGAGACCAACATCGAATCCGAGTGGCCGTGATAGCAGCCATCGAATTTTACGATTTTCGACCGGCCAGTGAAACCCCGTGCAAGTCGGATTGCTGTCATCGCCGCTTCTGTCCCGGAGTTGACCAATCGTACCATATCGAGATACGGAATCATATCGGTCAACAGGCGGGCTATTTTAATCTCAGCCGGAGTCGTTGCTCCGAAAGTCAACCCCTTCTCCGCTACCTTTGCCACGGCCGCAACTACTCGTGGGTGCGCATGCCCTAATATTAACGGCCCCCAAGAGCCGCAGAAATCAATCAGTTCAGTCCCGTCGACTGTGGTAATTCTCGAACCGGAACCACTTTCTATATGCAGCGGAATCCCACCTACTGAATGCCACGCCCTTACCGGGCTGTTCACACCGCCAGGGATAACGGCACATGCTTGCTGATATAAATCTGCGGAACTATTCATAATTTGAATCACGGTTGTTTTCGATTGCGTTAAGCTTTACTTCGAGTCGCTGTGTAGAAAATGTAGGAGGCAGCTCCAGCTGGCGATTATTATGCCGAACGTCTTCATCCCGCATGCGGGACGAAATATTGTTCGATATCCCTTAGGTAATAAATTCAAAGTTGGCCAAAAATTGTACTGCTTGCAGTATATTTCGGAAGGGTATGAATAGAAAATGATCGCCAGCGGGAGCTGCCTCCTACGTTGAAAACCACTTCGCAGCCGTTTGAAAATTCGACTACGTCAGACTCTTTTCCAAGTTAAAGAGTCCACAGTCAATCGCATTCTTCAATGCGTTCGCTCGGTGGCTGATCGTGTCTTTATCGCATCGCTGCATTTGACCGAACGTCGTTACATGCCCGTCCGGTATAAACACCGGATCATAACCGAATCCGTTTGTTCCAAGTTGGGAAAGACCGATCCTTCCTCTAACCTCGCCCTCTGCGACGCCGACCAACTTTTCGGGTGTCGCTAACGCCAGAACACATACATAGCGGGCGGCGCGATCTTCACTCACCCCCAGGCGTTGCATCAACTTATCCAGGTTTTCCTGGTCGGTTGCTTCGGATCCTGCGTATCTCGCAGAATAAATTCCGGGGTCACTGTTTAGCGAGAATACCTCTAATCCAGAGTCTTCTGCAAATACAGTAGAATTCGTAATTGACGCCGCCTCGCATGCCTTTATAACCGCATTTTCTTCGAACGTCGTGCCGGTCTCCTCTATTTCCGGTATTGTGAACCTGTCGTAGGCAGACGCGACTGAGATATTCAACGGGCCGAGTATCGATCGGAACTCGTCCAGTTTATGTAAATTTGTCGTTGCTGCGAGTAATTCCATAGGTTTAACGCTGGGTCCCAAACTCTCACTCAGCCTTGGCAGGGCCGGAGATCAGGTTCAGTTAGTGGCTGTCTGTGCCCTAAATGCGCGGCGAGACGTCGTTTGGGAGCAATTACGATTAATTCAAGGCCCAAGGCCGTCTTCGCACGGTGCGAGGCGCCGTCAATACAGGCTGAGACTAGTGTGTCGTGTACGTAATTCATTGTGTTATGACGAGAGGCATTTCGTCGCCTCAGGTGCATCGAGAGAAATAAGGCGATGCTTGCGCATCGTTGTTTTCTTTCGATGGGACTGAGCGGCGAAAGACCCTCGCCGCAAATCGGTTATGCCTCTTTTGGCGCAGGTTCACGGCGACTGAGGAAGGACGGACAGACCTACGGGTATGTCCGTCCTTCCTCAGTCGCCGTGAACCTGCATCCAAATTAGGCACAATCATAATACAACGAATTACGTACACGATACACTAGGGCCACTTACAGTCTATTTCGCGGCCGAGAGTCGATTGCGCTTAGCGATCGTTTCCTTCGACAACTTATGTGGGTGGTGATCCTTGAGTTTGTCGAGGTACTTCTTGAGTTGTTTTTCGGTTTTAGAAATCGCATTAGCCATCGAAGCATAAGGGTCTTTAGACTTTGCCTTGGATTCGATCGAAACGTTTTTGCCGTGGAGTATGACTTCGGTGTAATGCCAAGTTTTCTGTTTATCCAGTACTACACGGACGGAAGTCAATTTGTAGTCGCAACCCTCAATTGCGTCCAGTTCCTTATGAATAGCTTGTTTCATGTCGTCGGTAACTTCCATATGTCGACCAGCGATTATTTTCTCCATGAATTTTCTCCTTTGAGAGTATTTTTTGTTAAAGTTTTACCCTAAAACAGGGGGTGAATCGGCGCGTTGTAACGTGGCGGTTGTTCTCCCGCGTTCTCAATATCCAAAGACTATCGGATCAGGCTAGATTAAGCCGCGAACTGTGGGCCAAGATAAACTTCCTTTGCTTTCTTATCATTGATCAAGAATTCGCGATCGCCTTCGCACAGTATTTTTCCGTCGCAAATTAGATAGGCGCGGTCAACGATAGCGAGAGTTTCACGAACATTGTGGTCGGTGATAAGGATTCCGAGGTCCATGTCCTTTAGTCGCGCTATAATTTTCTGCACGTCGTATACGGCGATTGGATCGACCCCGCTAAAGGGTTCATCAAGCATGATAAAACTGGGGTTGGTCACCAGTGCACGCGTGATTTCGAGGCGGCGTCGTTCACCTCCGCTTAAGGTATAGGCTTTCTGTTCGGCAAGCTTGGTTAACCCCAAGCCGTTGAGGAGATGTTGCAGGCGTTCTTTGCGCGCTGCTTTGCTTAGATCCAGTGTCTCTAAAATCGCACGGATGTTGTCTTCCACCGTCATTTTTCTGAAAATTGATGGTTCTTGAGAAAGATAACCCATGCCCAGGCGCGCTCGTCGGTACATCGGGAGGTGAGAAATATCCTCGCCACAAAAATTGATTTTCCCGGCATCAGGTTTAACGAGTCCAACAATTGAATAGAAGGTTGTCGTTTTTCCCGCGCCATTCGGCCCGAGTAATCCGACAACCTCTCCGGCTTTTATCTGAATATTTACGCCGTTGACGACTCTTTTTTTCTTGTACGACTTAACGAGTCCCTCTACTTGTAATAAATATTCGCTCAAAGTTAATCTGTGTCCTTCTCTTTTTGATTAAACGAATCGAAAGGACCTTCGCTTTCGTCGTTATCATACAGAATAATTCTAACCGGCCCGCCTTTCGTCTTGAATTTGTTTTCGTCTTTCGTGTAGATAATCTCGTCTGCTCCAACCAGGCGATTATCTCCTTGAATCAATTCGGGGTTTTTCGACAACGTAATTATGCCGTCATCGTACTTGTAGAACGCTTGGCCACCAACTGCTTTATTGTCCCCAGAGTTTATCGTAACATTGCCGTCCGCGTCAATATTTTCGACTTTATTTTCTTCGTCGAACTGGACGATTAGCTTATCGGCTTTCAATTCCAGTTCACCGTCCACAACCCGGACATTTCCCAAGAAAATCGCCTGGCGATTCTCGAGATCGAAATCCATGCTGTCAGAAGTAATATCAGTCGGTGCAGCGGACAGGCGGGCTTGTTCGTCTTTGGAATCCGCGGGAATCCGATCATCTGCCGCTGCTACATTCGGATTATTGAGTGCTGAAAGAGAGAGCACGATTGCGCATGCCATAAATCTGTGCACCGTACCCATCATGCGAAAAGCCTCTTGGCCGGAAGTAAATGTAATAGTTGCCACCCGCGTGATCGATGTCAATGATTCTTTTGCCGCCGCTAACGCTCTACGGCTGTATCTGGAACTGGCTAATTTATAAATATCGAAGTTAGTCATGCGCAAACTTTCATCCCACCAGTGGGTTTAATTTCCCGTTCTGTTGTCCAGCACGAAGGTAGTAAAGCTCCAAGAGTCTTTCATCCCCCGCGGGCTTGCCCCGAGGCAGTTGATCAATTTGATTGCCTGCAGTCTATCATTTGGGGTCTGCAGGGACGTGTCGCTGATAATTGAGGATTCTAACCTTCACGTCATTTCTAACTATGATCCGGTTTTGATTGAGCAAAAGATCGAATCCAACACCATCAATCGTCAGGTTTTTGCTCGTAACTCGAACATGTTTCTCACCGGATCCCGCCCTCTTAATCTGATCAAAATTGCACTCTGCGGAGTTGAGGAAGATATCACGACCGTGCCGATAGAATTTCGCGCGAATTTCCTCTATGTTTACGCGTTCTCCGTGGAGTACTGCTTTTTTGCCATTTATGATATAATCGAGCCCGCCGAACGTGAAATTGTTGATAACGACATCTTCTTGAAGGGTATTCCCTGGTGTTGACGGTGTGAGCAGGGTTGCCATGAGAATGAACACTCCACTTACGAACCGGATAGTCCAGCGCATTGGCCGCGGTTCGTACACCGGCAACAAAAAACAGGGTGCCAATTTCATAGCGGAAGTAACTCCATATTTATACCGAACGTCTTCAGGTTTTCGACCAGGCGTTCCGCTGGCCGGCAGAATGCTGGTTAAAAATTATTATTCGATATCCCTTAGGTAATGAATTCAAAGTCGTCCCAAAACTGTACTGCTTGTTGATAAATCCCGATTCAGAATGTCCGAGACTCACGCTTATGCGGAGAGATCGCGGGCAGTATAACGTTTTCAGTTTATTGCATAGGTAAATATCTGCTTTCATCGTTGATTGAGCTACGTTTGTAGGCGAGCAAACGGATTTTCGAAGCGCTCAAGTCGGCAGCAAGTTGAATCCCACCAGTGGGTTTAATTCCCCGACGCTTGCGTCGTAGTAAAGCTCTAAAAGTCTTTCACACCCCGCGGGCTTGCCCCGAGGTAGTTGATTTATGTAATCAGATAGCGCTCCATTATTGATTGCCAGTCGTCCCGTTCTTTTAGGAGGCGAACGATGACTTCACAGACCGCGCCGCGGCCGCCACAGAGTTCCGTCTCCCAGTCCGCGTACTTCTTCACCTCGTCATGTGCATTGGAAACGCAAACGCCTATCCCTGCACGCCGAATCACCGGTATATCAACGAGGTCATCGCCAATATATAGGCACTCTTCAGCTCTTAGTCCTTGTTCATCAAGAAGACGAGTGAATGCGGCGTTCTTATCCTTCTCTCCCTGGTACCTGAAATTTAATGCCAACTCGTCTGCGCGCTGTTGGTTCGCGTCGTCGGAGCGTCCGGAGAGAATGCCTACCTTAAGGCCGGCGCGCATTGCGAGTTTGACGGCATGGCCATCTTTGATATCAAAGAACTTAATTACGTCTCTTCCAGTGTACCCAAGTCGGCCGTCGGTCATCACACCGTCGACATCCAGGACGATGGCTTTAATTAGTTTTGCGTTCTCTGACGAGTTCATGAATTTTCTGTGCGGTTTGCGTGATTTCTTCCACGCTTTCGAGCGTTACGGAATTCGGGCCATCGGATTTTGCTTCGGCCGGATTCGGGTGGCATTCGAGAAACAGACCGTCGATTCCTACTGCCGCGGCCGCACGCGAAAGATATGGGATAAATTCGTTCTGACCGCCGCTTGAGTTGCCTTGACCGCCGGGTAGCTGAACTGAGTGAGACGCGTCGAACACCACGGGTACGCCCAAGGACCGCATGATAACCAATGACCGCATATCAACAACCAAATTTCCGTAACCGAAGGTGTGCCCTCGCTCCGTTAGAAACACATTCTTGTTTCCGGTTTGGCGGACTTTTTCAATCGCCGGCGCCATTTGTTGGGGGGCCATGAATTGTCCCTTCTTAATATTCACGGCTTTCTCTGATTCACCTGCGGCACGCAGAAGATCCGTTTGTCGGCAAAGAAATGCCGGAATCTGCAGGATGTCGACGACTTCGGCAACCGTGTTAACTTGACTGACGTCATGGATGTCCGTTAACACCGGGACATCGCATTTCTCTTTTACTGCTTTCAAAATCTCGAGTCCGCGCTCTAGCCCCGGCCCTCTATACGACGCCGCGCTTGTCCGATTCGCTTTGTCGAAGGACGCCTTGAAAACATAGTTCACACCGAGTTTCGCGCTGATCGCTTTCAGGTTTTGCGCAACTTGGACGCAAAGATCTTCGCTTTCGATAACGCAGGGACCAGAAATCAGGAGTAACGGATGGCCGTCACCTACTGATATAGTTTGAGCGATTCTGATTGAGTTTTCAGTCATTGTATCGAAAGTCCGGGTGTATTATGTCTGTACATCGATCGCCTGCAGCACCAATGGAGGCTTACACGTCCCCGGGTACGGCGAGTAAATTTCCAGCGTATTTTTGTAATTATGAGTCGCGTTCTTTGAGTCGCGCTTCTACTTTGCGAATGTCGTCCGGAACGTCTACACCAACCGTCCCATGAGAGCTGATTACGACCGAGATCTTAACACCGTTTTCGAGCGCCCGCAACTGTTCCAGATTTTCTGCGCGTTCTAAACCTCCGCGCGGCCACCGAACGAAGTCCTGCAAGAACTTCGGCTTAAAGGCGTAGATCCCCCAGTGCTGGTAAGGCGGTGTGTTATCACCTTCGATCTCTCTGCAAAAGGGGATTGAGGACCTGCTGAAATAAAGCGCGTACCCCGCGTTATCTAAGACGACCTTTACCACGTTCGGATCTCGAAACTCAAAGCTCTCAGGCGCCAGCGGTACTGCGATAGTTCCCATTTCGGCTTCGTTGTCCTCGGAGAGCATCGCGTCAATCAAGTCATCGATTACAGTGGCGGAAATTAGAGGTTCGTCGCCTTGAACATTAAGGACTAGATCGGCGTCTATAGATTTCGCTACCTCGGCGACCCTGTCGGTACCCGTTGCATGGGAGGATGAAGTTAAAACAACTTCGCCGCCGAACCGCGTGACGCAGTCAAAGATTCGCTGGTCGTCTGTTGCAACTAAGGTCTTAGACACCCGCGTTGCACTGGTTGTTTCGTACACTCTCTGAATCATCGGTTTTCCTGCAATGATAGCGAGTGGTTTTCCAGGAAAGCGTTTGCTTTGAAACCGGGCCGGAATTACGGCAAGGACATTTGGTTCGTCAGAATTCATGCGAGACTTCGTTTGTTTTGAATTTATCTCGACGTCATTTGCGTACTGCTGTGTTCGTGAAGTCGGCGTCATACTTTCGCGGTCCGATCCAGGCTGAACAGCGCGAGGTCCATGAATGCGTCGCTGCCCTCGATTAGGTTTCTTATCAGTCTTGCCGAGCCAGGTGCAAGCGTTAACCCGTTTCGAAAATGACCGGAGTTGATAAACAGTCCCTGAATTTCCGGGACACCGGAGATGATCGGGCACTCTGTAATTGATTGTGGCCGCAGCCCGGACCAGTGTTTTTTTATATCAGATTTTTTTAAAGCCGGAAGCAGACCTGTTGCGAATGACTTTAGTTCGGCGAAAGCTTCCGTTGTTGTGTCTTTGTTAAATCCCACGTCTTCGACAGTACTACCCGCTAAAGTCAACCCATCCGCCCTTGGTATCAAGTAGTTACCGCCGGCAACCGCGACCGAAGAGAGTACCCCAGGCTGAGAATCGAAGAGTATCATTTGTCCGCGAATCGGTTTAACTATGCGATCATGTAAGATTGATTCCAAAACCTCACCCGTCCATGCGCCGCACGCAACCACGACAGTTCGACAATCAAATTCACGGTTTCCGACCTCGACCTCCGTCACAGCGTCATTCACGATTCGAATATTCGTCAGCGATTCACCTTCGATAATTCGGACACCAAGCTCTTGGAGATGTTTCCCTAATGCTTTTACCAATCGAGGGTTGCGAACTTGAAAAATGCCCGGAATCCAAAGGCCCGAGTCAAAAGAATCCGAATACAGCGCAGGCGCCAGATTTCGAATTTCGGTTTGATCGATTACGTTAATTTCGCATTTATATTTGTGCCCCCACGGGAGCGCGCGGGTGATTTCGTCGCTGTCGAAATTAAGTATGCCACTCCGTATTAATTCGGCATCTATGCCTGTGGAGGCAGTGAGTTTCGCGATCAGTCCCGGATACTGCCGTTGCGACCAATTCGCTAGATCTGAAATAGCGTCTGAATAGCGCCACGGATAGATAGGAGATAAAATTCCGCCGCCTGCCCAGGACGATTCTTGTCCAACAGGTCCGCGGTCGACGACTGTAACGTCTGCTCCTGACTCGCGCAATTCCAAGGCCGTCATGAGACCGATCACACCTCCACCGATTATGAAACAATCACTCATCGCGAAATATCTTATTGATTATTCACCTCGTTCAAGTAGAATGGCAGCAGTCCCATTTTTGAACCACCCGGAATTACAGGCGCACGCATAAGTTTCGTTGATCACCTGCGGCTCGTCGCATTCGCAGGGGGCTGTGGCGCGGGGCGGACCTGCTGCGCATGCGTTCCTAACGTGGCTCGAAGATGCTTTGAAAGTAGCTTTTTAGCCACGCAACGGGATCTGACCGATATTTCGTCCCCCACGAGGAGGAACTACGGCGATCAGTATATACGTGCAATGAAACTGTTAACTGCTAATATAGTGTTTCCGTGAGAGTTAAGCCCAAGGATTATTACGAAATATGATCTTTTACGGAATTAATCCAGTGATTGAGTCGTTAAAGTCTACGCGTCGGCCGCACACGATCCATATTGCATCGCATAAGACTAAACGGATGAACCCCGGAATATCCGCGATTAGAAAATCGGCAGATGACCATGGTGTGTCTGTGAAAATTCACGATGATATCCAGAAATTATGTGGCTCGCGCGAGCATCAGGGTGTATGCGCTGAGACCGATAACTTAGGTATTCAACCGCTTTCCACACATGACCTTACGGCGATGCGATATGTAATTTTGGATGGCATCCAGGATCCCCATAATTTCGGCGCAATGCTGCGGGTATGTGACGTTTTCGGTTTCGATACTGTCGTTTATCACAAGGGCGACTCGAGTGGCGTGACACCCGCGGCAATTAAGGCATCCACCGGCGCAGTTTTCCACCTGAATATTTTCGTGTCGAACATTAATACTGCTCTGAAACGATTCGTCGGGGACGGGTATTCGATTTGCGTTCTAGATAGCGACGGTGACAAAACTCTCGCCCAATTCGAGTTCCCGGAAAAGTATTGTATCATTGCGGGGTCCGAGGGAAAAGGGGTAAGATATTCGGTAAAACGACAGGCGGACAATATAATCAAAATCCCTGTATCCGGGAAGGTAAATTCGCTAAACGTTTCATGCGCTCTAACTGCAGCATTATACGAAGCGACACGCTCCGGCGAAACCCACGGGCAGGCGTCTTCTGAATAGATCTAACGTGGCGGATGGTGTCAACTGCATAACGGTGTCTGCTAATTCCAGCGTATACCTACACGATCCGCCGGGAAATTTTCGATGAGACTGCTGATCCGCAACGACCGTCTCAGCTAAAAAAATCGTCCGGACTTTTTCCGCGGCTAATGCTCTAAGAGCCGTCTGAAGGGTGGACTTCTTGCAGTCTAATTGGCGTGTCCCCACACAAACCTCGGGTTTATAAGGGGATCGTAATCTCCAGGCGCGGAAGACATAAAAAAAACAGCTTCTACCGCACCCGTCCCCGTTCGTACCACCGTCATTAAGACGCCATTGCATAGGCCGGTGAATATTCCAGGTACTACCCCGTCTTCTCTAACGGCGATAACCAGTTGACGGGGGAGCTCTCCCCAGCCGGTCAAGACATTAACGAGACCTCTTCCAAGTTTCATCGTCATTGGAGCGACGGTCTCTTCGGCAACCACCGGTTCATACTCATTTCCCGCTGTGCAGAAATCTGTCGTGTAAAGCAAAGTGCCCGAATAGAGAGCGATCGTTACGATGATTTTAGTGATACCAATTTTCATAGCGCCTGTACCTTTTACTATATTTTGGGGGATTTAATCTTTTTGTACCGCGAACTTACCTGAATAGTTCACCAGTATTCTGCTGCGAGCCCTAATCTCTGCTCAAATAAACTGATTGACTTGACTTCACATCTTAGAGAATGAAAATTCACTTTCATCGTAGCGCCTTCTCCAATCAGCTTAATATGAACGAGTTAAGTTCTCTCGCGACGAATCGCGTGAATTAATCAGGCCGAACTGCAAGCAGTTAATTTTTCGGCCGACTTATAATTATTCAGCTAAGAGATTCCGAACGATAATTTTTAACCGACATTCTGCTGGCCAGCAGAACGCCTGGTCGAAAACTCGAAGACGATGAGTATAAATAGGTCGCAGTCTAATACTCAGATTTCGCTAATGGACTCGAGTTTTAGATTTTCTGTCGGATTTCGAAAACTCCGCGATTATTGGTATACATTTCAGACGTCAGTACACGAGTCTTAAACTAAGCGAACATTCCGATCCTTCTCATACTATCTCGTAATCGTAATCTTTCCGGTTTTTCGAGGTGAAATTTGGAAAGGTATTACGATTAAGATTAAGATTACAGAAAATTTGACGAAAAGTTCGCGGGATTTGGGACTAGCCTACATTATGCATAAACTTTCTATTGCGAATACGTATCTTGTTTCATCTAAAAGAGTTATGAAGAACGTCGGATCTCGAAATATTTCAATATTCTTTCACCCCGGCAACCTCCATAACTCATTAACCTAAAACAAGCTACGTATTCTCATGACGAAATTTGTGCATAATGCAGGCTAGCGTTACACATAATAAGCAACTGTTCTCGCACGCCCAAAACGATCGCTTAACCTACTGCGATATTTTTCTATTGCTAAACGTATTAATCGTGAATCAGTAATACTCGATTATTCAGGTGAAGCAACGTCTATCCAGCTTGAAGTGCTTGATTCAATCAGGGGCGGAAATGATCGGATTTATGCGGGCTGTATAGATTGCAGACAGTGTGATCTCCGGACAACTTCACATTGATCGCACCCAAAATTTTGGACGATATCTTCAAGTGGATGTCGTTACCCAGGCAACACTGGGGCAAAAACGCCAACGAGATCGGTACTCTATGGATAATTTAAGCGAATTACATCCTCCCTCCGCTACGGGCAGTGCCGATGGCAGTCTCTGGAGAACCACGATTCCGGTGATGTTCCTTATTGCCCTAACGTTGTATCTTTACTCCCCCGCACTGTCTTTTCCATTCACTAACTGGGATGATATCGAGTTTATTTCCGAAAATCCCTGCCTTCGTGCACCGACTGCCGAGAATATAAAACGTATCCTAACCCCGGGGGCCGTTCCCGGGGAAATGATATATATTCCCGCCACATACTTTAGCTTCCTCCTGGAACGAGTATTCTTTTCTCCGGCGCCTGGAGTCGTTCATGCTACCAACGTCCTTCTTCATATCAGTAACGCATTACTGGTTTTCTATTTCATTGGAAGCCTGCTGAAAAATTCGATGGCTGCGTTGGTTGTTGCCGTATTATTCTCGGTTCATCCTCTTGTAGTGGAACCCGTTGTCTGGGCGATGGGGCGGAAAGATTTATTATCGACCGCTTTCGGATTGTTGTCATTGATTTTCTTTCGAAACTTCGTCATTCGCGGTCGAATGCGGTCGTATTTTCTGTCATTGATCGTGTTCGCTATTGCGCTACTCGCCAAGCCGTCTCTAATAACTTTGCCACTTATACTCGTCGGTGTCCACGCTTATATTCATCGCAGTCTGAGGACGTTCAGGTGGGCACTGTTGATCCCCTTTTTGTCAGTTTGCATTTTAGCGTACATATCGAATTCGCTGATGCCCGACCAATCGCTGGACGGACCAAACACGATGGTTCGATTAATCTACGTGCCTTGGATTCTCACGGGATGGGGACTGCGACTACTGCTGATCAATCGTCCGTCCCCGTTCTATTCCTGGCCGAGTGAAGATGAGTTTGGACTGATCGTCGCATCCGGATTCGCGGGGCTGATTTTTATACTGTTATTCATCTCCATCGCGGTCAAATTTAGAAAGATCAATGCACTATCCGGAGCGTTGTTTTATCTGGTCGCATTCATTCCCGCTATAGTGGTTATATTTGACGCCCGTGACTTCGTTACAGCTGATCGTTATGGATATTTTCCGCTGATCGGTGTCTTCTTTGTTATCGCGAGCGTTTTAGTTGATTTGCGGTCGGGGTGGCGTCGAAGGATAGCTGTCGCGGTTGTCTCGATTTTTGTTGGTCTCTGCATGTTGCGAACATCTCAACAAATCGACGTTTGGAGTAGCAGTGAAAAATTATGGAGGCGTGCGTTGCAAGATTGTCCACGTGTCGCACTGATACGGAACAATCTTGGTTTGGCTCTAATCGAGACTGGTCGGGACGATGAGGCGATTGAACAATTTAAAATTGGGATCAAGCTTGATAGCGGGTTCGGCGCAATTTATAACAATCTTGGACGGCTTTATTTCGAACGGCAGGAATTCACTTCGGCGACCGCAGCCCTTAAGTCAGCGGTCGCACTGAATTCGTATGATAAATCGGCCTTGAAAAATCTCGGTGATTTATACGCAGCACAGGAACAGTTAGATCTCGCACAATCGTATTACGCTCGAGCAATTCACGTTAACCCTGAGTTTATCGCGGGCTATATCGGGCTCGGTAATTCGCTCAATCAACGCGGTAAACTTTCGGAAGCAGCGCATGTATATGATCAGGCGCTCGCGATTGATCCGAGGAGTGCCGAGTTATATTTTAACCTGGGTATCGTTCGCGAGAAAGAGGGGAAACTGGAAAAGGCGATATCCTGCTACAGACAGGCGATAAACTACAGGCTCGGATTCCCTGATGCTCATTATAATCTGGGGAATCTTTATCACAGTCAAGGAGCACTGGCGAAAGCGGAAAGTAGCTATCTGAGCGCGCTCGAATTCGACAATGGTAAAGTAGAAGCGATAATCAATCTTGGAAACTTGTATCTTGAAGCGAATCGGCTTGATCTAGCTGAGCAGTATTATCGGCGGGCCATAACGGTGAGCGCCACGAAATATCCAGCCGTCCATTATAATCTGGGTGTCATTCTATCGCAAAAAAATAACCTCACTGGTGCGCTTACCTTGTTTCAGACGACGCAGCGGCTAAAACCCGATTACGCACCCGCCCATCTCAAGGCGTCGCAGATCTGTTTTCAGTTGAAGGACTACCCGGCTGCGCTTCGACATTGTGAGGCTGCGGTGAAACACGGACTTGATGTTGATGAGGAATATCAGCGAGAATTAAGAGAACTGCTACTCAAGGAACAGCGATAACCCAAGGCAATAATTGCGCTGGCTCGATATTCGCAGTGATTCAAAATAGGGCGACCCCTGTGTGCAATAACGAACTACAAGAGAGCGGAAGTACTATACGAGTCGAGGGGGGCGTCGCGCCGTCGCGGTTGGCGAACCCGACGGTAAAACCTACGTATCGGTCTGGAAAATCCACAGAATCACTATAGACTAAAGGGATTGTGCTTAGTCGTTTTAGGCCGCGTCAATAGAGTTAACGCGGGCGTGATTTTGGATAACACTGAAGCTAGTGTTTCCCCGCCTTGGCCGCTGGCGTTCGTGCGCCGCTGAGTGGATTTGAAGATTTAACACTAGGAGAAATTTTAGCATGAATGATCGTTTATTTAGGTGTTTGTGTATTTCCGCGACTTGTATCACGCTTGCGGTTGTCTTTGGGTGCCGAACCAGCCGGATCACCTATATTGATCCGGCCGGGAATGAGGGTGTTACCATTGCACGGGGGCTCGGTACCCAAAACTGGGGCACCGCCGCTGATGATCTCATAGAATCTTTGCTTTCGTCTGGTGTGATAAAACCGAGGTCCAGAGAAAATGCCATTGTGATGATCAGTCATATTCACAATAAGGGCGGCGTAAGTGTTGACAGCGAGGTATTAACAGCCAAAGTTGGTCGCGCGCTGGCGCGAGACGAAAGTCTAATCTTAACAACCAGTCTTGGCGTTGGTGGGCCGGAGGATGAGCCGAATCCGCATATGTCCGTTCGTCTGTTGAAAGGTGAAAACGAGTTTGTCGAGGAAACGTTGCGGGAACGTGGAATCTTAATTGCTCCCGATTACAGCCTTTCGGGGCGAATTATAGAGTTAACAACGATAATCGAGAAGTACAAGCAAATAGAATACACCTTCCAGATGACTCTGACCGATTTAGAATCCGGTCTGCCTATTTGGGAGGAGGAAGCGCGTCTTATCCAAAAGCGTAAGCATCACATTTTCTCTTGGTAAATAGTCGGGCATTTGTCAGGCGAACGGTATGGGCTGGCCTCGCGGGTCACTGCAGTGTTAAGGCGCGTACTTGGCAGATGCAATGATGGTCCCGGGTTTGCTAAGATAACGGTCGGAATTCCGCGCGTGATTGAATTCTACGGTGTCCGATTGTTCGACTGCTTGCGGCTTAGCTGTAATACATTCTCGGGTTTTTCTAAAACTCTTCCTGGACTTCTCTCGTAAGTTCACCATCCATCTATACTACAGTATGCTGGTAATAGAACGCCGAATGCGCGGTGGATTATATTTTAATCCCACCAGTGGGTTTAATTCCCCGACTTCTGCGTCGTTGCAGTCGGGTTCTTTCGGTGACATACCCTGCTGCTTGCGGCGTGGTAGTTGATTTAATTATTAAGTAGAATATCGAAATATGAATTATCAGGTAGAGCTTGAGAAAATGGGGAGCCAGGCACGGGCAGCGGCCGTAAGCCTCCGGCGTAAATCGGCGCGACAGAAGAATGACGCTTTAGCAGCGATTGCCGAGGAACTCCTCGCTCGGCGCGACGAAATTCGTGCGGCGAATGTGATTGATCTAGAAAGCGGCGCACAGAACGACCTGAGCCAGGCAATGCTGGATCGTCTTGAACTGACCCCGGAGCGATTCGACGCAGTCGTAGCCGGAATAAATGTTGTTAAGGAACTCCCTGACCCGGTCGGGACGATTGAGCGGAAATTCGAAATGTCCCAGGGCTTGTCCGGCGAGAAAGTACGCGTTCCGATCGGGGTGATTGGTATCATCTACGAGTCGCGTCCGAATGTGACTGTTGATGCGGCAGTACTTTGCCTGAAGGCAGGGAACGCAGTGATTCTTCGCGGCGGATCCGAGTCCATACACTCTAATAAAGCGCTGGCGGCTGCAATGGGGGAAGGATTGCGAAAAAGCGGCTTTCCAAGCACTGCTGTTCAATTACTGCCCTGGACAGACAGAGAAGCGGTGAATTTGCTGTTAAAACTGAGCTCATATATAGATGTTATTATTCCGAGAGGCGGGGAAGGGTTAATTCGCCTGGTCGCGGAGAATTCGACGATTCCGGTCATTAAACATTACAAAGGCGTTTGCCATATCTACATCGATATCGCAGCGGACGAAGACATGGCGCTGGATATAGTCGAAAACGCCAAATGCCAGCGACCCGGAGTGTGCAATGCTGTGGAAACTGTATTGATCCATCAAGGTCTCGCGAGTTCGCTGGTCCCGAAGTTAGCGAGCCGTTTGCTTTCGCGTAACGTTGAACTTAGGGGCGATAGTGCCTTCTGTCGTCTGGTCCCTGAGGCTAAACTGGCGGTTGAAGACGACTGGTATGAGGAATACCTAGACATGATATTGTCCGTCAAAATCGTTCCAGATATTGATACGGCGATTGACCATATTGAGTACTACGGATCGCACCATAGCGATGCAATCGTAAGTAACGACAACGACGCATCAGACAAATTCGTTCGCGATGTTGACTCAGCCGTAGTATACGTGAATGCTTCAACCCGATTCACTGACGGCGCTCAGTTCGGCATGGGGGCGGAAATTGGAATAAGCACGGATCGCATTCACGCTCGCGGCCCGATGGGGCTTTCCGAACTTACAACTTACAAGTATAGAGTTATAGGAAACGGACAGATTCGAAACTAGCCTGATCTATGCATTCCGGACAAATATAAATCGGCGTCATAGCCTCGCCGAGCTCTTTCCATAGTCCCGTTTAAGCGCAACAGAATAAGCCGGTCTTGCCACTTCTTGCCTGTTATCTTTGGTAGTCAATCGTAATCGTTGCGATAATTCTAATCGGTCATCGTGATCCATAAAAAATCTTGGTTATTTATGAAAACCTGTGGAAATAAAAAACGCGCAGATGTGATATTGGTCGAACAGGGATACTACGACAGTAGAGCCAGCGCGCAGAGCTCCATAATGGCGGGCAAGGTGCGTACCGGACCCGACCAAGTCGTGAAAAAAGCTGGCGAAAAATTGGATCCGGATACGAAATTCACCATCGCCAAGTCGCCATCGTTCGTGAGTCGCGGAGCGCTGAAGTTGGTTCCAGCATTGGATCGGCATTTGCCGTTGGTGGCTAAAAAGATTGTGCTGGATCTGGGGGTTTCTACCGGAGGATTTACTGATCTACTGCTTCAACGGGGGGCGTCACGGGTGTATGCCGTGGATGTTGGTTATGGGCAGCTGCATCTAAAGCTTCGAGACGATCCACGTGTAGTATGCCTCGAGAAGACGAATGCACGATATCTAACTGGTGAACAGGTTCCGGAAAAAGTGGATATACTCACTGCAGACCTGTCATTTATCTCATTGCGAAAAGTCCTGCCTGCGGCGCTCTCCTTTTTGAAGGCCGGCGCATGGATTTTTGTCCTTATAAAACCGCAGTTTGAGGCGGAGCGTTGCGAAGTTGAGAAGGGGGGGATCGTAAAATCCGAGGAGGTCCGCAAGCGTGTTGTCGACGGTATCAAACATTTCGCGCTTTGCGAGCTCGGTTGGTTATGTGTCGATGTATTGGCAACCACTCCGACGCGCAGCAGGCAGAATGTTGAGTATTTGGGTGTTTTCAGATTCTCGCGCGGCGACCATGAGCGGAAGGGATGCCATACTCAGCCTAAATCAAAGTCCACAGGGCAGAAAATTTAATCCCACCAGTGGATTTAACTCTCCGCTCTGCTGTCCAGCGCGAACGTAGTAAAGCTCTAAGAGTCTTTCATACCTCGTGGGCTTGCCCCGAGGTAATTGATTAAAAATATTTACGTAACTTTATTGATAAACAAAAGAACGAGGTACATACTATTTGTTTTTTGCAGCGATAAAATCACCTAATTTAACAATAATCAATGACTGAAAACAACACAATTATGGACACCACTGAGCTGGAATTCCCGAGTTTCCTGGATTTCTCCAATATGCCGAGTATGGACGAACTGATCGGGAATGACACTACGGTCTCTTTCGGTGAAGGCAGTATCGTCACCGGCGTTATCGTTGAGATTCGTGATAGCGGTTTAATCGTTGACATTGGCTATAAAGCCGAGGGCTTCATACCGAAAGATGAGTTTCTGGAGTGGCGAAACGCCGCACCTGGCGACGAAGTCCGCGCTATTCTTGAAACGCTTGAAGACGAAAAATCGAGTATGCCTGTCCTCAGCGTTCAAAAAGCCATCGTCAAAGAATCATGGGATGCGTTCCTGAAGACACACGAGGAAGGCGCCGTCGTGAAAGGGACAGTGAAGCATCGCGTCAAAGGTGGGTTCATGATTGATATCGGAATTGACGCGTTTCTTCCCGGATCTCAGGTGGATGTCGCACCGGTCAGAAATCTTGATGAACTCGTGGGGCAAGAATGCGACTTTAAAATTCTCAAAATTAATATGGAACGCTGTAATATAGTCGTATCCCGCCGGGAGTTGCTGGAAGAGGCTAAATCGCGTCAGCGGGCTGCGATGATGGCCGAGATTCTTCCCGGGCAAATTCGAAAAGGTGTTGTAAAAAATATAACAGATTTCGGTGCCTTTATAGATCTTATCGGAATCGATGGGCTACTGCACATCACGGATATGTCTTGGGGGCGGGTGAGTCATCCGTCGGAATTACTCGAAATTAATCAAGAAGTTGAGGCCATTATCCTTGATGTGGACCGCGAGAAAGACCGCGTTTCGCTGGGACTTAAGCAGAAAACTCAAGATCCTTGGGAGAGTGTTGAAGAACGTTATCCCAAGGAGTCGCGCATTAAAGGACGCGTCGTCAACGTTATGCCATATGGTGCCTTCGTCGAGATCGAGCAGGGTGTAGAAGGATTAATCCATATTTCGGAGATGTCGTGGACAAAACGTGTTACGCGCGCAAGTGACATACTCTCAGTGGGTGATGAAGTTGAGGCTGTCGTATTAGATATGGATCGCGGGTCCAAAAAGATCTCGCTAGGCCTGCGGCAAACAATGGAAAATCCGTGGGGCGCCGCAGCGCGTGAATGCCCGCCAGGAACCAAGGTTAAGGGGAAAGTAAGGAACTTAACCTCCTATGGGGCTTTCATTGAGATTCGCGAGAATATCGACGGGATGGTGCATGTGTCTGACATGTCATGGACCCGGAAGATCAACAATCCTTCGGAACTATTGAAGCGAGGCGATGACATTGAGGCGATCGTGCTTGACATCGATCCGGCGCAGCAGAGAATTTCTCTTGGGATAAAGCAATTGGAACAGGATCCCTGGGAGAATATCGACGATATCTTCGCCGCCGGGAATCTGGTTTCGGGTACTGTCCGGAAGTTAACGAATTTCGGTGCGTTCGTAAAATTGAGTCACGACATCGACGGCCTGATTCATATATCTCAGATCAGCGATGAACGCGTGGAAAAAGTAAAGGATTATTTAAAGGTGGGCGATGAAGTAGAGGCCCAGATTATCAAGATTGATAAGGGTGAAAGACGTATCGGGTTGAGTCTCAAAGAGACGAAGGATTCGTCGGAACCACAGAAACAGCCCAGACAGCCAGTAGCCGAGGAACGATTGAAGCCCGGTGAACAAATGGTTGACGTTGGTAATATTTTTGACAATGCGATCGAAGCCAGTGAGTCGACCACAGAAGACGCCAAGGCATCGACGGGAGACGATGCGGGCGAAAATACGGAGAACGCTGCCGAATCCGACGCAGATGTTGAAGCAAATACTGAGGTTACCGAAACCAAAGCCGAAGCAATTACCGAAGTTGTGGAGGATGCGGAAGCGAAAGTAGAAGCCGAAGAAAAAACAAAAGCCAGTGCTGAAACGGAAACGACCGCTGAAACCGAGGCTGGAGATAAGGTATAAATTCCAGAGACTGTTCACCCGTAAAAATTCAGGTTCGAAAAGTTTATTTAATTTTTATTTTATCGATTTGCAAGCGGATAATTTCGACCTACGTTAATCGCTTATTTTTTCAGGACGCCCACGTAGCTCAGTCGGTAGAGCGCGTCCTTGGTAAGGACGAGGTCACCGGTTCAAGTCCGGTCGCGGGCTCCACTAAGCGGTAGCAAATCAGGTGTTCGGACTCGACTTGAGGCAAAGGATGCGGCGGGTATTGAGCTATTCCTTAAAAATACATATAGAAGTCTAAACGGATAAAATTTTCGGCACCTTGTAGGTGCGCCTTTCTTGTTGTACCAGATTCCGTCATATTTTATTTTCCTTAGGGTAATAAAGTAGGCTTTTTCGATAAAATACCGGTTCTATCCGAATAAAATGGACCGTAAGCTCACTTCAAAATTAACTTGATTCAGTAATAATCCCCTAAAATGCTGGAGGTAACATCATATGGCTAAGGAAGTATTTGAACGAAATAAACCTCATGTTAACATCGGCACAATTGGGCATGTTGACCATGGGAAAACCACATTGACCGCGGCGATCACCATGATGCAGTCGAAAGCATTCGGTGGTGACCTTAAGAGTTACGACGAAATTGACAATGCGCCGGAAGAACGTGAACGCGGGATTACCATTAATACCACTCATGTCGAGTATCAGACCGAGAAGCGTCACTATGCGCATGTCGACTGTCCTGGGCACGCTGACTACGTTAAGAACATGATAACGGGAGCCGCACAAATGGATGGCGCGATTTTGGTTATCGCGGCGACCGACGGGCCAATGGCACAAACTCGGGAGCACATTCTCCTCGCCCGTCAGGTTGGAGTACCAGCGATGGTTGTGTTTGTCAATAAAGTCGATCAGGTAGACGATGAAGAGCTGCTTGAACTCGTTGAATTAGAAATTCGGGAGCTCCTATCCAAATATGAATTCCCAGGCGACGATATTCCGCTTGTATTCGGATCCGCGTTGAAGGCGATGGAAGCCGGAGGTGACGGCGCCCACGAGGCGTGTGCTTGCATCAAAGAGTTGATGGAACACGTTGATAATTATATTCCTGAACCGGTTCGGGTGCTGGATAAGCCTTTTCTCTTGCCTATTGAAGACGTCTTCTCGATTGAAGGTCGCGGAACGGTTGTAACAGGTAGAGTCGAGCGCGGGATTGTTAACACCGGGGACGAAGTTGAGATCATTGGAATCCGGAATACACAGAAAACCACGGTCACCGGCGTTGAAATGTTCCGTAAGATTCTGGACGAAGGTCGGGCCGGAGACAATGTCGGTTGCCTCTTGCGAGGAATCAAAAAGGAAGATGTTGAACGCGGCCAGGTTCTGGCGATACCCGGGACAATTACACCACACACAAAGTTCAAAGGTGAAGTTTACGTCTTAAGTAAGGAAGAAGGCGGACGACATACTCCATTCTTCAACGGATATCGGCCGCAATTCTACTTTCGGACCACCGACGTAACCGGAGTAACCCAACTCCCGGAAGGAACCGAAATGGTAATGCCGGGAGATAACGTATCAATTGAAGTCGAGCTGATCTGCCCGATTGCAATGGAAAAGACATTACGTTTCGCCATACGCGAAGGTGGCCGGACTGTTGGCGCCGGCCGAGTGACCGACATTATTGAATAACTGATTGGTCCGTTAGATAACTACTAAACCCGGGGCTGTGAAATTCCGCACCCCGGGTATTTCAATTTATATGCCTTAAAGGTTTTAGAATGGCTCGTGAAATTATTACTTTGGCCTGTACGGAGTGTAAGCGGCGTAATTATTCTTCTTACAAGAGTAAGCGTAATACGCCTAATCGCTTGGAGTTGAAGAAGTATTGCAGGTTCGAGCGAAAGCATACACTTCATAGGGAGACGCGCTAGTCATATTGTATCAGGACTCAGATGTATAGTGTAGCTGGCGATCAGCTGGACGAAGACTCCGCTCAGATTGATTCACAGATTTCACCCCGCGTCCTTATTAAGGGGTCGGGATTCTTGCGCTAAAGACAGGAAATGGTCTTTTCTGGAATAAGTTGCTCGAAAATCCGCGATGCTTTAGAGGCTGTAGGCAGCATAGAGGATTGGCGACAACTTGAGCCAGTAAATGCGAGGACTGAAAATTAATCGCGAAGCTAGGTGAGTAGCTCAGCTGGTAGAGCAGCGGTCTCCAAAACCGCAGGTCGCAGGTTCGATCCCTGTCTCACCTGCCATATTTTAAGTATCCGAGGGTAGATTCCGATCAAGCTTACAATCCCAAGTCATCGGTCGGTATTTCGTGGAGCGTTCATGTTTTTCGGAGATTCGAAGTTCGTCTTGAGGTTGTCGGGTAATTAAAGGTTGCCCACGGAGGATAACCGGGCGCGATCCTCGAAATCAATGGGTTAAATCGCAACAACTACAAGTAGCTGATTGAATACTGGCTCTCGAAAATGAATAATCCGATACCGAAAATTCGGCAGTTTTACTTCGATACACTTCAAGAAGTAAAAAAATGTACATGGCCGACAAACAATGAGCTTATTGAATCCACCGTGATCGTGCTTGTCGCATTGGTGCTCGTTTCGAGTTTCATTTGGGGCATCGACACCGTTATACAGCAGTTAGTCAGATTTTTTATTCTGTCCTAGCCCGCTGCAATTAGATAACCGCTGAATATTGAGTTTCAAGGACGGACAATGGATGATCAGGAACAATGGTTTGTGGTACAAACACTTTCCGGACACGAAATGAAGATTAAAGAAAGTATGGAGAAACGGCTCGCGATAGCGGAGCTGGAGAGCTCCATACACGATGTTCTTGTGCCAATGGAGCGCGTTACTGAGGTAAAGCTTGGGAAGAAAACGACGATTAACCGGAAATTCTTCCCTGGATATATACTTGTGAACGCGGATCTCTACAAAGACGACAATCAAATTGACGATGGCGTTTGGACGTTTGTTAACGAGACCAATGGAATTATCGGCTTTGTCGGCGGCGAAAAACCAGTGCCACTGTCTGAGGCTGAGATTAACGATATCCTTGAGCAACTGAATCGGGGCGAGAAGGACACCAAGCCGCGAATCGACTTTGATATTGGTGAAAACGTAAAAATACGCGACGGCGCTTTCGCGAATTTTGAGGGCCGAATAGAGAGTATTGACCCTGATCGCGGAAAACTGAAATTGTCAGTAAGCATTTTTGGACGATTTACCCCAGTGGAAGTCGAATACTGGCAGATAGAACGCGGCTAATCATTGAAGTTTACGACCAGATTTAAGGACCACGAGGAAATATGGCAAAGCAAATAACAGGATCAATTCGTTTACAAATTCCAGGGGGCGCAGCTAATCCGGCACCGCCGGTTGGCCCGGCGTTAGGTCAGGCAGGAGTTAACATCATGGACTTTTGTAAACAGTTTAACGCCGCGACACAAAATGATTCCGGTACGATAATACCTGTAGTCATAACTGTTTACGCAGATCGATCCTTTACATTCATTACTAAATCGCCGCCCGCAGCGATTCTAATAAAAAAGGCAGCCGGCTTGGCGAGTGGCGCGAATCACCCAGGACGGGAAACCGTCGGCAGGGTCACTAAGGCGCAACTTTTGGAAATCGCTCGGACAAAGAAGAAAGATTTGAACGCGTTGGACGACAAAGCTGCAGTTCGAATTATTGCGGGAACGGCGCGTAGCATGGGAATAGAGGTAACGGATGCGTAGAAGTAAATTATATCGTCAACAATTAGAGAAAATTGAAGGTAACGGAGATCGCTCCCTCAACGAAGCGATTTCAGTTCTTAAGAGTATCCCTCATACTAAATTCGATGAAACGGTTGAACTCGCCTGTAAGCTTGGGATCGATCCGAAGCAATCTGATCAGGCCGTTCGTGGTGCGATCAGCTTACCTCATGGTACCGGTAAAAAGATTGTCGTTATTGTAATTGCCACCGGTACTGCCGCCGACGAGGCGAAGGCTGCCGGAGCCGACGAAGTAGGGTTCGATGAGCTTTTGGAGAAGATAAAGGGGGGATGGCTGGATTTCGATACGATGATCGCGACGCCTAGTGCAATGCAGAAAGTTCGCACTTTGGGGAAGCTCTTGGGGCCGCGCGGATTAATGCCAAATCCGAAAATTGGGACTGTTACCGACGATACGGCGAAAGCTGTGGAAGCCGCCAAAGCAGGCAGGGTTGAGTATCGTTCAGATAAAACGGCGTGTGTTCATGTCATGATTGGAAAGATTTCGTTCGACGAGACCGCATTGTACGAGAACGGTGCCGCGGTAATTCAAGCGATCGTACGGGCGCGGCCGGCTTCGACCAAGGGTGTGTTTATCGCGAGTTGTACGTTATCCACAACAATGAGCCCCGGGGTAAAGGTTAGTGTGCGCGATTTTGTGGCGTCTTGAGTTTGTAAATCTCAAGTTATACCGAACGTCTTCATCCCACATCCGGGATGAAATATTATTTCCACCGCGGCGGATTTCGCTAGGCTCAACATAGATCTTAGGTAATGAATTTAAAGTGGTTCAAAAATTGTACTGCTTAACGTATACATTGGCATAGTAATGACCGTCGAAGTAACAAGGATTTTTGATATATCAGGTAGGCAACGAGATACATTATATTTTAACACCGAAATTCATACGATTCTCTTATGCGCGTAGAAAAAACTGTACTGGCAACACATATCTCACAGTTGGTCGAGGATAGCTCCTTTCTGTATTTTATTAGCTACAAAGGACTTACCGTGGCGGAATTTGCTGAATTACGCGGTAAACTCGCTGGTGTTGGGGCGAAATGTCAGGTGCTCAAAAATTCACTTATTCGTATCGGGCTCGAGAAGAATAATATAGAAATCCCTTCGCACTTCGACAATACCGGCGATACCGCTGTCGTCATCGGCGACGGAGATCCCTGCCCGGTGGGGAAACAAGTTAAAGAATTCGGTAAGAAAGTAGAATTCGTTTCACTGAAGGGAGTCCTTTTAAATGGTGTTGTACTGACCAAGGCTGATACGATGATGTTGGCCGACTTACCGTCTAAAGACGCGTTACGATCACAAATGATTGGGGTTCTACAGGCGCCGATGTCGAATCTGGTACGTCTAATGAACGCGAAACTCGCCAGTATAGTATATCTATTACAGGCTTATAAAGATAAAAAAGAAAACTTATCCTAGTGGAGGTATCCAATGGCTGAAGAAGCGAATGTTGAAGTATCTAAAGAAACAGAAAAACTCATTTCGACTATAGAAAACATGACGGTCTTGGAGCTTTCCAAGCTGATCAAATTGCTCGAAGATCGGTTAGGCGTAACTGCGGCGGTGCCAGTAGCGGCGGCAGCGGCTCCAGTTGGCGACGGCGGCGGGGAAGCGGCTGAAGAGAAGACGGAATTCGACGTGGTTCTCACGGGCATAGGCGAGAAGAAAATCGCGGTCATTAAGGAAGTTCGCGCGATTACAGGACTGGGTCTGAAAGAAGCGAAGGATTTGGTTGAAAGCGCGCCAAAGGCAATTAAGGAAGGCGTATCGAAGGAAGAGGCAGAAGAGTTAAAGTCGAAAATCGAGGCAGCTGGGGCAACTGTAGAGTTGAAGTAGCCGATATTTGCCGCGAAGTAATAGAATAGCAATAGCAATCAAATTTGTTAACTAAATAATCCCACCGCCCCACGGTGTGGCTCGTATTTCGGCCACGATTTTCGGGTTGCGCGTCAACCGGTATGGTTCGTAGCAGTTATCTGACGCACGGACGTTGGCGGAGACGTGCTGTCTAGTATTTATCTAACCCAGAACGAATAATGGCTAACATTCCCGTTCAACTAGAGAATTTTCGTTAGCCCTAACAATAAGGTGAACTATGTCTCGTCGTATCAATTATGGTAAACTGACAGACGTTCTTGAAATCCCTGATCTTATTGGAATCCAATTAGACTCATACTTCAATTTCTTTCAACACAACGTGCCCATTGAAAAAAGGGAAAACAAGGGATTGCAGGAAGTCTTCCGAGAGGTATTTCCGATCGAGAGTTTCGATCAGTCGTGCATCCTCGATTTCGTAAGCTACGAAATCACCGAGCCCAAAGCCAGCAAAGTCGAGTGCATACGTACAGGGAAAAGTTATTCGACGTCATTGTATACCACGCTGAAACTCGAGAACCGAAAGAAAAACGAGATCAAAGAAGAACGCGTTTTCCTAGGCGATATACCGTTCATGACGGACAGCGCGACCTTTGTTATTAACGGTGTTGAAAGAGTAATCATCGGTCAGCTTCACCGCACACCGGGAATTTGTTTCGAAAGCAGTAAACATACTAGCGGACGAGTTCTTTTCTCCTATCGCATTATACCTGACCGCGGATCCTGGCTAGAAGTACAATTTGATATCAATGATCTCGTTTACATTTTCCTCGACCGCCGCCGCCGTCGTCGTAAATTTTTGATTTCAACATTTTTACGGGCAATCGGATACAGCACGACGACCGAATTATTGGACGTTTTTTACGGGATCCAGTCCAAGGCGGTCAGTGCCCTCGCAAAACTCGATTCCGAGGAACTCTCCTCGATTTACTTCGCCGCAGACGTTGTCGATGGAAGCGGCGGGCTGATTTGTGATGATAAAGAAAACGAAGTCGCCCGGCGCCTGGACCAGGTCAACGAAGAGGCACTGGAATGGCTAAAAGAGCGCAAAATTAAAAAGATTGACGTTGTGAACACAAGTGAAGTCGGTGAGTACTTCATTAAATGTTTGGAACAAGATCCGACTGAGACGACGGAGGAGGCACTTAAAGAAATATATAAGCGGATGCGACCGGGTGACCCGCCAAGTCCAACGAATGCGAAATTATTACTAAAACGACTGTTCTTCGACCAAAAACGTTATGACCTGGGTACGGTGGGGCGACATAAGATAAACCAGAAGTTGGATTTGGATATTGATCCGGACACGCGCGTCCTTCAAGATAAGGACCTCGTCGAAGCGACTAAATACCTAACGAGATTAAGAATGGGTGTTGGGAATCTCGATGACATAGATCATTTGGGAAGCCGTCGTGTCCGAACCGTGGGTGAGTTGATACAGAACCAGGTTCGTGTCGGTTTGGCGCGTACCGAACGGTTGATTCGGGAACGAATGACGCTCAGTGATATGGAGAATGAGAATGTCACGCCGCAGAAACTGGTAAACGCGAAGGCGCTCGTCGGTATCATTCGCGATTTTTTCGGACGGGGTCAGTTATCGCAGTTTATGGATCAAACCAATCCGTTGGCTGAGCTGACAAATAAACGCAGACTAAGTGCACTTGGGCCTGGCGGTTTGAGTCGCGAACGAGCGGGTTTTGAGGTTCGCGATGTCCACTCCAGTCACTATGGGCGTATCTGTCCAGTAGAAACTCCGGAAGGGCCAAATATCGGACTTATCACCTCGCTTGCTTTATATGGCCGCATCAACGAGTTCGGATTCATTGAGACGCCGTATCGACGTGTCAATAATAAAAAGGTGTCGACGGAGATCGTATATCTCTCAGCGGACGAAGAGGAGCGCTACGTGATTGCTCAGGCAAACGCTCAAGTAAATGAGAAGGGTGAGCTGACAAGCAAGTACGTTAACTCCCGTTTTAATGGAGAGACCCATGAGGTTGAGGCCGAACGTGTAGATTTCATCGACGTGTCGCCGAAGCAGCTAATTAGTGCTGCGGCAGGCTTGATCCCGTTCTTGGAGCATGACGATGCGAATCGTGCATTGATGGGGGCCAACATGCAGAGACAATCGGTGCCGTTGATGAATACAGCATCACCATACGTTGGTACCGGACTCGAGGCAGTCGTCGCTCGTGATTCGCGTGCCGTTCGTTGCGCCGAGGCTTCCGGGATTGTCGCTTCAGTTTCGTCAGCGCAGATTATTACAACCGCCGACGGGAAAATGCCGGACAAAACGAGTTCTAAAAAGTCCGTTGTTGAGTACAATTTGTACAAATTCATGCGCTCAAACAGTAGTACCTGCATCAATCAGAAACCCATTGTTCGAACAGGCGACAAAATCAAAAAGGGGCAAGTGATTGCCGACGGCGCCGCCACAGAGGACGGCGAGTTGGCACTCGGGCGCAACGTCACCGTCGCCTTCATGTCTTGGTGCGGTTACAATTTTGAGGATGCGATTATTATTTCCGAGAGATTGGTTAAGGAAGACGTTTATACCAGTATCCACATAAACCAACTTGATATAACGGCGCGGGATACAAAGCTTGGGCCTGAAGAAATCACGAGGGACATCCCGAATGTCAGCGAAGAAGCGCTTAGACAACTGGGACCGGAAGGTATAATCCGGATCGGCGCTGAAGTTAAACCAAACGACATACTCGTCGGGAAAATAACGCCGAAGAGTGAGACCGAACTCGATCCCGAGGAGCGTTTGCTCCGTGCGATCTTCGGCGAGAAAGCTGCCGATGTTAAGGACAGTTCACTAACGGTGCCAAGTGGAACCAGCGGTATCGTTATGGATGTCGAGGTCGAACGTAAGGTCGATCCGAACCGCGCGAAGCTTACCCTGGCCGAAAGAACTCGCCATATTAAGGAAACCAACCAGACATTTAAGGCCCAATACCAAGAGATTTTGGAAGAACTCACCGAAAAACTGGGCTCAGTGTTGTTAGGCGCGAAACTTCCTTATGACGTCGTTCAGAAAGTCGATGACGAAACCACTGTGGTGATCCCTGCGAGTCGGAAAATCACCAAGGTTCTATTACGAAAACTGGCAGCCGTTCACAAGTCATATAATATCCCGAATGGACCGACCAGGGACCAAGTCGATGAAATCATGAAGGTCTACAACCTCCGTGTTCGCGACCTCGAAATGCGTCGTAACGAGATATTGGAGCGATACGAGAGCGAGGACAGCGTCGAGCCGGGAGTCATCAAGCAGGTGAAGGTCTACGTGGCAAGTAAACGGAAGATATCCGTCGGCGATAAGATGGCGGGGCGTCACGGGAATAAGGGGATTGTCGCTAGGATCGTTCCTGCGGAAGATATGCCTTACATGGCCACAGGTGAGCCCGTCGAAATTATCCTGAACCCGTTGGGCGTGCCTAGTCGTATGAATGTTGGACAAGTTCTGGAGACTCATTTGGGGCATGCTGCCAAGATTCTCGGCATGAAAGTAGCGACCCCGGTGTTCGACGGAATCCCGGAAACGAAAATCCATTCGATGCTTCGAGATGCCAAGGAGAAACTTGTCGGCGAACGCAAAGGGTGGAAGACCGATAAAAACGGAGAGGTATTCGACAACGAGGGTCGTATTCGGCGCGATTATTTCGTCGGAGAAGACGGTAAAACCGTTCTGTATGACGGGCGAAATGGGTCAAGATTCAAGCAACGAATCGTTGTTGGCCAGATTTATATGCTGAAACTTGATCACCTTGTTGTCAATAAGCTCCATGCCCGGGCGGTTGGACCGTACTCCTTGGTCACGCAGCAGCCTCTGGGCGGTAAAGCCCAACATGGAGGGCAGCGATTCGGTGAAATGGAAGTCTGGGCGCTTGAAGCCTACGGCGCTGCCTACACGCTTCAGGAGATGCTAACTGTCAAGAGTGATGACGTCACCGGAAGAACGAAGATTTACGAATCGATAGTTCGGGGTGACAACTCGCTACAAGCCGATGTTCCTGAGTCGTTTAATGTTCTAATGAACGAAATGAAAAGCTTATGCCTCGATATACGCCCATTGAAAGGGCGATAACCTGATAACGTGTGGATTCCAGTAATTTTCGAGTCTCTGTGACATAAGCAATTGGAAGTACCCAGATCATTTACGTGATATCTCATAACAGATAACCCTATTTATTAAGGAGATTAGCCCTGTGGTAAGCGATCATTCTGCAGTAAGAGAAATTCTTGGAATGGATGCCACTGACAAATTCAGTTCAGTCAGTATTAGTGTGGCCTCTCCCGATACCATCCGCTCCTGGAGTAGAGGAGAGGTTAAGAATCCAGAAACACTTAATTACCGGACATTCAAGCCGGAGAAAGGTGGCTTGTTCTGTGAGAAAATCTTCGGACCAACCCGGGATTGGGAGTGTAATTGTGGTAAATATAAGAGAATCAAGCATAAAGGGATTGTCTGTGACCGTTGCGGCGTAGAAGTCACTCACTCTCGCGTTCGCCGAGAACGGTTAGCGCATATAGAATTGGCCGTTCCCGTGTCTCATATTTGGTTTTTCAAGTGCATGCCTAGCCGCCTCGGGCTGATACTGAATATGACGGCGCGTAATCTTGAGCGCGTGATCTACTACGAATGCTGGATTGTAATCGATAAAGGCGATACCCCATTTACCGAGAAACAGCTTCTAACTGAGGACGAATATCGGGATGCGAAGGAAACCTACGGCGATGCGTTTAAGGCTGGTATGGGGGCCGAGGCAATGCGCGAATTGATGGCAAAGGTTGACCTGGAGAAGTTGAAAGATGAACTCACCGAGAGTGTTTCTACTACCCGAAGTAAGGCGGAGAAAAAGAAAATAGCGAAACGCTTGAGACTTGTCGAGGGCTTCGTTGCGACAAATATGCGCCCGGAATGGATGATTCTAACGGAGCTGCCTGTCATTCCGCCGGATCTCCGACCATTAGTGCCGCTTGAGGGTGGCCGTTTTGCTACTTCCGATTTAAACGACCTCTATAGGCGGGTTATCAATAGAAATAATCGTCTTAAGAATTTACTGATTCTTCGTACGCCGGAAGTCATTATTCGCAACGAGAAACGGATGTTACAGGAAGCGGTAGACGCGCTCTTCGACAACGGGAGACATGGACGTGCCGTAACCGGAGCGAGTAATCGCCAGTTAAAATCGCTCAGTGATATGTTAAAGGGTAAAGGCGGGCGCTTTCGTCAGAATCTCCTCGGTAAACGCGTAGATTATTCCGGGCGTTCCGTGATTGTTGTCGGACCTGAGTTAAAGCTGAATCAATGCGGTCTCCCGAAGAAGATGGCGTTAACTTTATTTGAGCCATTCATTATTCGAGCGCTAAAAGAACTTGGTTATGTTCATACTGTTCGCAGTGCGAAGAAGATGATAGAAAGACAGGACCCGCAGGTCTGGGATATACTTGAGGGCGTCATAAAGGGGCATCCGATTATGCTCAATCGCGCACCTACCCTTCACAGGCTTAGCATCCAGGCTTTCGACCCGATTTTGATTGAAGGTCAGGCGATCAGACTTCATCCGATGGTTTGTTCCGCGTACAACGCCGACTTTGACGGCGATCAAATGGCGGTTCATATTCCGTTATCTGACCAGGCGCAGTTGGAAACGAAACTTCTGATGCTGGCACCCAATAATATCTTTTACCCGTCTAGTGGTAAACCCATCTGTTCGCCATCCCAGGATATAACGCTCGGATGTTATTACCTTACCTATGTAAAACCAGAATCACTTGAGCGGACGGAGAATCCACCGCCTTTTAACGATGCATTCGAGGTGATGGCAGGACTCGAGTTAGATCAGTTGCAGTTACATGACGTCGTCCTCGTGAGAAACCCGGATTACGGGCAGGACACGTTTTGGGGGAAGAAGGACGCCAAATACATAAAAACGACACCGGGTCGTTGCATCTTTAATGATATTTGGCCAAAGAAAATCGGCTTTTTTAATGAAGTCGCGAACAAGAAAACGCTCGGAAATCTAGTGAGTAGCGCCTACGCGGAATTGGGAAGAGCTGAAACGGTTACGATCCTTGATCAATTGAAGGCCCTTGGTTACGTGTATGCGACTCAGTCCGGGATCTCTATTGGTATTACAGATATGATCATACCCGACGATAAGCATAAGATCGTCGATAAAGCGCATGACGAAATCGAGGGCGTACGGGAGCAATACCGTAAAGGTGTGATTACTGAGGGAGAACGGTATAATAAATTTATTGACATCTGGACGCAGGCAAATAATAGCGTCGCGTCTGTACTCTTTCGGGCGTTGGAGCGAAATGAAGACCGAGACGAAATTAACCCGGTCCACGCGATGCTTGACTCTGGAGCGCGAGGAAGTAATGACCAGATTCGACAGCTCGCCGGAATGCGCGGTCTGATGGCGAAACCTTCAGGTGAAATTATTGAGCGTCCGATAATTTCGAACTTTAGAGAGGGACTGACAGTTCTCGAATTTTTCATCAGTTCTCATGGTGCGCGAAAGGGACTTGCTGATACAGCCCTTAAGACGGCGGATTCCGGGTACATGACCCGTAAGCTTGTTGACGTAGCGCATGATGTGATTTGTATCGAAGAAGATTGTACGACTACGCAGGGAATTTCGGTTGGTCCAATTCGCGAAGGCGATGAGGATATGTTGCCGTTGATTGATCGGATCGTTGGTCGATACAGTGTTGATGATATTCGCGATCCGCTATCGGAAAAGAATGAGCTGATCGTCGCCGCAGGTGAAGAGATAACTGTAAAGATTGCGAATCAAATTATCAATGTTGGAATTGATCGTGTTCTTATTCGCTCCGTTTTGACATGCCGAAGCGAAGCCGGAGTTTGCGGGAAGTGCTACGGTCGGAATCTCGCGACCGATGGGCCCATCAAGGAAGGTGAGGCAATTGGGATAATCGCCGCACAATCCATTGGTGAACCCGGAACGCAGTTAACGATGCGTACGTTCCATTACGGCGGGACCGCGTCGTCGTCGTTCAAACAACCGGCGATAAAAGCTAAGGAAGGCGGCTACATCAAGCTGATCGACGCCCGAACAGTTCGAGCCGAGGACGGTTTTGATATCATTTTGAACAAGACCGCTGCCATTGTATTGCGGGATAAGAAGGGATTTGAGCAGGAACGACACCAATTGATAGCAGGGGCCTTTGTTTTGAAGAACGAAGGTGACTTGGTCAAGAAAGGTGAAGTTTTCGTTCGCTGGGACCCGTATAACGTTCCCATTATAACGGAGTTTGGCGGAACGATTAAGTTCGTGGATCTGGTCGAAGGAATCACGATGAAGGAAGAAATCAACGAATCCACCGGGGCCCGCGAAATTTCTGTCCTCGAACATCGCGAGGATCTCTTCCCTCAGATTCTTATTAATGACGACACTGGCGCAATGATCGGACACTACAGTATACCTGCTGGCGCCCATATAATGGTTAAGAACAATAAACGAGTCACTCCAGGAAAGACCATCGCAAGAACGCCACGTCAGGTTGCGCGAACTAAAGATATCACTGGGGGTTTGCCAAGGGTTGCTGAGTTATTTGAGGCGCGGCGTCCAAAAGAGGCTGCGGAGATCGCAAAGATTGACGGCATCGTTGAGCTCGGGAAGTTGTCCAAAGGAAAACGTATGCTCAAGATTAGAGATCCGGAAAGCAACACTATCGAGGAACACTTGCTTCCCGCAAGTAAACACGTCGTGGTCTTTGATACTGAGTTTGTTAAGAAGGGACAACCCTTAACTGACGGGTCTGTTGTTCCACAAGAGATACTAGAAGTTTGCGGACCGCAGGATCTACAGGAATACCTAGTTAACGAGATTCAGGCCGTTTATCGTCTCCAGGGTGTGGAAATAAATGACAAACATATTGAAGTCATCGTACGCCAAATGCTACAGAAAGTTCGCGTTACGGAGGCCGGCAGCACCGACCTTCTCTATGGCGAGCAGGTTGAGAAGTCGAAGTTCCTTAAAGAAAATATTCGAACAGTAGCCGAAGGCGGGAAGCCTGCAGAAGCGCAGCCGATTCTACTGGGAATCACGAAGGCGTCACTGGAAACTGAGAGTTTTATATCCGCTGCATCCTTCCAGGATACAACCCGTATCCTCACTGATGCGGCGACTTTAGGGAAGGTTGATCCGCTGAAAGGGTTCAAAGAGAATATTATCATGGGCCATCTGATTCCGGCCGGCACAGGATATGAAAAAAATCTGAAGGCTAAATTTAAAAAGGTCGGAAGGGAGGTAAAAATGGTGCCGGATCCGTTTCTCTCGTCGCAACCTGAAGTAGAGAATCCATACGCTGAACCAGCAGAGTTTAGTGCGGGAGGAAGTGAAGAGTTAGGCAGTGAATTGGCCGCTATAAATGCGCTGGGATTGGATAAAGCCGGACCTGAGTAACGAGAATTCCATTAATTTTCGGATCTTTCTCATATAATAGCTAATTAATTGGCTTGAAACAAAAACATTACGAGATAGCTTAGCCGGCTCTTAATTCACTCGGTTAGCCTGAGATATAAAGCATTTCGACGGGTAAAAGCGAGAAATCGGGCTGCTTACAGCCATAAAAAAATAGGTAATTTACTAAAATGCCGACGACAAACCAACTTGTTCGTAAAGGACGAAAACAGAAGCGTTCCAAGTGTAAGTCACCCGCACTATCGCGTTGCCCGCAACGCCGTGGCGTGTGCCTGCAGGTAACGACACGAACTCCGAAGAAACCGAATTCTGCGTTACGTAAGGTGGCACGTGTACGGTTGAGTAACGGCCAGGAAGTTACCGCTTACATTGGCGGAGAAGGGCACAATCTGCAGGAGCACTCGATTGTCTTGGTCCGTGGGGGGCGGGTTCCGGATTTACCCGGAGTACGCTATCATATTATTCGCGGTGCACTGGACAGCCTGGGTGTTGACAAGCGCCGTCGCAGCCGTTCGAAGTACGGAGCGAAGCAGCCAAGCTAGCTTACCAAGTGATTTCCGTGACGACCTGTTGACGTAACCGCAGTACTGGAGCGCGAGTCGCGATTTGGCTGTTTCGGGCTCTGTAGTAGGTGTTATTGAACTCTGGAAATATTCCATTATATAATTTAATCTTAGAAGTAACCCCAAATATCCTATGAGAAGAAGACGGGCAGAAAAGCGACAACTAACACCAGATGTCAAATATAATAGTGAGTTGGTTGCGAAGTTAATAAATATAGTCCTCATACGAGGCGAGAAGTCCAAGGCCCAGATGATTGTATACGGAGCAATGGACTTGATTGGCGAGAAGCATGAGGGGAGAGATCCACTTGAAATATTTATGCAGGCGATCGACAATGCGAAGCCACAGGTCGTATTAAAGAGTCGACGTGTTGGTGGCGCGAACTATCAGATCCCGGTTGAGGTCGACACGAATCAACAGATTGGAATCGGATTGAGATGGCTCGTTACGTTTGCAAGATCTCGTAAAGGAAAGCCAATGCGCGAAGCCTTAGCCGCTGAATTGATGGATGCATTTAATAATACCGGTGCAGCCGTCAAAAAGCGGGAAGAGACCCACCGTATGGCGCAAGCCAATAGGGCATTTGCACACTATCGGTGGTAGGAGCTAGCCTGCATAGTTCAGGCTAGTATCACCAGTAGGATTTTCACTGTTATTGCAAGATAAGGATGTGCCAGGTTCGCGGAAAGTTTTCGTGTACATATAGATTATGGAAGTCATGGAAGTCAATAATTGTGTGGTCGATGTAATGGATTCTATTACTACGAAAAACGATAGCTCCAGCAATCTTGCCGAACCCTCAGGCCGTCGTGTTTCGATTGACCGGGTTCGTAATATCGGGATTATGGCGCACATCGATGCCGGGAAAACGACGATATCCGAGCGGATCCTCTATTACACCGGAGTGAACTACAAAATCGGTGAAGTCCACGACGGTAATGCGACAATGGATTGGATGGTTCAGGAGCAGGAGCGCGGAATCACAATCACTAGCGCTGCAACAACCTGTTTTTGGAATGATCATAGAATCAATCTGATCGATACGCCCGGGCATGTGGATTTTACAGCTGAGGTTGAGCGGTCACTGAGAGTCCTGGATGGTGCCGTCGCTGTGTTTTGTGGCGTGGCTGGGGTGCAACCGCAGTCTGAAACTGTGTGGAGACAGGCAAAGAAATACGGAGTCCCGGCAATCGCTTTTATTAATAAGATGGATCGGACCGGCGCAGATTTCGAAAAAGCTGTCGCAGATATTCGCGATAAACTGGGCGCGACCGCTGTGCCGATACAGTTGCCCATTGGCGCGGAGTCCGATTTCAAAGGTATTATCGATGTTGTCGATGGGAAAGCATACTTCTTCGAAGGCGATTTGGGCGGAAACGTGGTTGAGAAGGATGTCCCTGAGGAATTCGTCGCGAAGGTGAAAGAAGCTTATCATTCAGTTGTAGAGTGTGTTGCCGAATCAGACGAAGAGATAATGGAGCTGTTCCTTTCGGATGAATCTCCCGAGCCGGATCACCTTAGAGAATCGCTCAGGCGGTGCGTGTTGTCCGGTGATATTGTGCCTGTTCTTTGCGGTTCGGCATTCAAAAATAAGGGTGTGCAGAATTTATTGGACGCTGTGATCGATTATCTGCCGTCTCCCAGGGACATCGGGACGATAGAGGCGATCGACGTTGAATCGGGAAAGAAGGTGGCGCGGGCGATCGGCGATGATGAACCCTTCACCGCGTTAGCATTTAAAGTCATGAGAGATCCGTTCGTCGGCAAGTTGGTTTTCTTCCGTGTCTACTCCGGAATGCTAACGAAGGGCATGAAGGTATATAACCCGCGCACACGAAAAACTGAGCGTATCGGGCGCATTCTGCTCATGCACGCGAATTCCAGGGAGGAAAAGGAATCTGTCTACACCGGTGATATCGCGGCTGGCGTTGGCATCAAGAATATTACCACCGGCGATACCATGTGTTTACAGCAGGAATCGATCTTATTGGAGTCGATGACCTTTCCGGAGCCGGTAATATCCATTGCGATCGAGCCCAGGACAGCTGTCGACCGTGACAAATTGTACGAGTCAATCCACCGCCTTGCGGAGGAGGATCCGACTTTTCAGATGCGCACCGACGTGGAGACAGGACAAAGTATAATTTCCGGTATGGGCGAACTGCATTTGGAAATTATTCGCGACCGGTTACTCCGGGAATTTATGGTCGAAGCGAACTGTGGCGAGCCCCAGGTCGCCTACCGCGAAGCAATCACTAAATCCGCGGAAGCCAATACAAAATTTGTACGTCAAACGGGCGGGCGCGGGCAATACGGTCACGTCGTGATCAACATGGAGCCGCGACCACGCGGTCACGGTATAACGGTCGACAATAAAGTGACCGGCGGGAATATTCCGAAAGAGTATATTAAGCCCGTGGAGAAGGGCCTGCGCGAAGCGGCTGCAACCGGTGTTATCTATGGCCATCCGATAGTTGATCTGCATATCGATATTTTAGACGGATCGTATCATCCTGTTGATTCGTCCGAAGTAGCGTTTCAACTCGCAGCGAGTATGGCTTTTAAGGAAGCAGCGAAGAAAGCCGGGATGATTATCCTCGAGCCGATTATGAAACTCGAGGTTATGACACCCGAGGAGAACATGGGAGATGTTATCGGCGATATTTCATCTCGTAGAGGACATGTCGTCGAGGTTGACGCGCAGTCAGACTATGTCAAGATTCTCGCGCATGTCCCGTTATCTGAGCTATTCGGTTACACGACAGCGTTGCGATCAATAACGCGAGGGCGGGCTAATAATTCCATGGAGCCATCGCATTTCGAACAATTACCGGTACAACTCGAGAAAGAGTTGCTGGATAAAAAATAACGTAAAATAAATAACACCCCAGGGCAATACTAAATGGAACACCAATCAATACGTATTCGGCTCCAAGCTTATGACCACCGTGTTCTTGATCGGTCCTCGGCAGAGATTGTGAATACTGCACGACGAACCGGCGCCAGAGTGGTGGGACCAATTCCTTTACCGACGAAGATTGAACGTTATACGGTGAATAAATCACCATTCGTTGATAAGAAATCTATGGAACAGTTCGAAATTCGCACGCATAAACGGCTGCTCGATATCGTCGACCCTACGGCAAAGACGGTCGATGATCTTAAAAAGCTGAATTTGCCCGCGGGCGTCGACATAAGTATAAAAATTTAGATAACCGTTCACTGGGTTATAAGATCCAGAAGTTCGAGGTCCGAAATCTAAGAAAGTAGAGCCCCTGTTTTTAGGTTCTCAGGTTTTTAGCCATTGGACCGTAAATATCTGAACTGTGAACAATTAAAAATTTAGCAAAACTAAACATTCGGTTGATCAATGAAGGGCTTACTTGGTACAAAAATTGGAATGACGCGCGTTTACGGTGAAGACGGGAGAGTAACGCCCGTAACGGTTTTGCAGGCTGGCCCTTGTTCTGTTCTGGCTTTGCGTACCGAAGCGTGCAATGGCTACTCGGCGTTGCAATTAGGGTTTGGATCACGAAAAAGCAAGAATGTCCCCAAATCTGTTCGTACACAGACCGCGAAGGCGGGTTACGACGAAAAAGTCACGGCGGCATGGATAAACGAGATCCGATTGGACGAGGATCCAACCGCGGCAGTTGGCGACGAAATCGGTGCGGACATATTTGAGGCAGATGAATTCGTAGATATCGCGGCGACCACGAAAGGGCGAGGGTTTCAAGGCGTAATTCGACGTTACCGATTCAAAGGGGGACGTGCTTCACATGGTGGCGACTGGACCAGACGCGGCGGATCCATCGGAATGTGCGAGAGTCCGGGGAAAGTGTACAAAGGCCGAAAGATGCCGGGGCAAATGGGAAATAAACGCCGAACCGTTCAGAATCTTAAAGTCGTTCAGGTTCGGAAAGATGAGAATCTTATTTTCGTGAAGGGCGCTGTTCCCGGGCCGAACGGTGGCCAAGTCATTATAAGAAAATCGATCAAGAAATAACAGGTTTCATGGAGATATCCAAGCGTGGCTAAGAAAAAAAATAAAGACGAAGAGGATTTGCAGGCGACGGAGCCTGATGATTCAGCCCAGGTAGGTGAAAGTCCGGCGGCCACAGAGGAACCAGTAGTTGAATCGGCTTCGGTAGAAGAGGATTCCTCGAAGCTGAGTGATGCGGGCGAAACCGCTGAGGCACAAACCGACAAAGTCTCGGATGAGAATGAGTCGCTTAAGTCGGAAGCAGGTGGTGATGCAGGTGCGTCGGTCGCAACTGAAGCGGCGGATACCGCCGAAACTGGAGCCACAGATGATGCCGGTAATGACAAGTCCGAGACCAACGAGGCTGTGGACTCAGATGATGCCGAGGAAGTGTCGGTAGCGGAGGTAGTAGAAAAGCCGAAGAAGAAGATGACCGCGACGAAGAAGAAGGATACGGCTAAAGTGGCACCCGCGGAATCGCCCGAAAAGAAATCCGCGAAGAAACCGGCGAAGAAACAGGCGAAGAAGAAGACATCGAAAAAAGCGAAAGCCTCCATCGAAGAAGAGGTAAAGAATCTTGTTGTGGTTGATTCGAGCGGAAGCTCTGTTGAAGACATTTCTCTTAACGCTGCATGGCTCGAGCGCGAGAGAGGAGATGACGCAGTCCACGCTACGGTAGTTGCATTTTTAGCCGGCGAACGGAGTGGAACGGCATCGACAAAGACCCGTTCTGAGGTTCGAGGTGGCGGCGCAAAACCGTGGCGTCAGAAAGGAACAGGGCGCGCTCGCGCCGGCAGTAACCGGAGTCCGATATGGCGGGGCGGTGGCGTTATATTTGGCCCGAGTCCGCGTGATTACTCGAAGAAAGTGAATAAGAAGGTACGTCAATTGGCGTTGCGCCGGGCGTTTACTTCCAGAATAGATAACGGCGATGTGATAGTCGTTGATGAATTTAGTATCGAAGAGCCGAAAACGAGATTGGTTGTATCAATGTTAAACGGCATCGGTGCAGGCGAAGATGCACTCTTGGTTATTGAGAATAGCGATAATATCAACGCAATCTTAGGCGCAAGTAACCTCCCGCAGGTCGGGATCTCGCATCCCGCCGGAGTTAACGTTTATCAGCTTCTCTTGTTTCAGAAGGTTGTATTCACTCGGAAAGCATTTGAAGCATTTGCAGATCGGCTTGCCTGATCGGAGTTTTTAGTATTATGAAGAAAGATCCATATCAAGTTATAAAAACGGTTTCGATTACCGAGAAAAGCAACAGTTTGATGGAGCATAATCAGTACACGTTCGTCGTCCATAAACGCGCTAATAAACTCGAGATTAAGAACGCTGTACAGTTATTATTCGATCGAAAGGTGAAAGCTGTTAACGTAATTAACCGTAAAGGTAAGACGAAGCGCACCCGCTTCGGAACCGGAAATAAGCCGGATTGGAGAAAGGCTATCGTCACTCTAAAGGATGGAGAAGAAGGCATCGACTTATTCTAGACTGCAGGCAGTCCGATTTTACTTGCTTATACCGCAAGCTGTACAATTTTTCATCCCGCATGGAGGATGAAGACGTTCGCTATAGTACTCCAACTCTAAACCTTGTCCCGCTAATGCGGGAAATCGTAAACCCTCTAACGTTTTCTAACTAATGCCATTAAAAAATTATAAGCCAACTACACCGTCTCGGCGACACATGGTCGTCTCAGATTTCGCCACAGTTACACGCGGAAAACCCGAGAAGAGCCTTGTCCGAGGGAAGAAGTCAAGTGGCGGAAGGAATAACCAGGGCCGCATAACAAGTCGTCATCGCGGCGGTGGTGTCAAACGATCCTATCGTATCATAGATTTTAAAAGGACCAAGTTTGATGTTCCTGCTAAGGTCGCTACGATAGAGTACGATCCCAACAGAAGTGCCCGAATCGCGCTATTGCATTATCTCGACGGCGAAAAACGCTACATAATTGCGCCTGCCGGGCTGGAGGTCGGAACAACGGTAGTGAGCAGTCGTACAAAAGCGCCGTTGGAGCCAGGGAATACGATGCCGCTTCAACTCATTCCGGATGGCATGATTGTACACAATGTTGAGTTGACGCCGGGGAAGGGCGGCGCAATCGCCAGGTCAGCAGGGCAAACCGCGGCGGTGCGGGCAAAGGAAGGAAAGTATGCACAGGTTCGTCTTCCTAGCGGTGAAATTAGGCTCATCCACTTAACGTGTTTAGCGACGATCGGCCAAGTTGGCAACGCTGAGCATATGAAGTTAACATTAGGAAAAGCCGGGAAAAGCCGGTATTTGGGTAGGCGCCCACAGACACGAGGTGTCGCCATGAATCCAGTAGACCATCCGATGGGCGGAGGGGAAGGTCGTTCAAGTGGCGGCGGACATCCCGTGTCGCCTTGGGGGCAGTTGGCAAAAGGTTATCGGACTCGGAAGAAGAAGAAGCCATCGAATAGATTTATTTTGGAACGGAGGAAAAAGAAATGAGCAGATCCGTAAAAAAAGGCCCGTTTTATGACGAGCATGTCATGAAGAAAGTTCGACGGTTAGACGCGCGCGGCGATAAGCGGCCGATTAAAACCTGGTCACGGCGGTCGATGATCATCCCTGACTTCGTTGGACATACGTTCCAGATTCACAACGGGCGTACCTTCATACAGGTATTTATTACAGAGAATATGGTTGGTCATCGTCTCGGCGAGTTCTCCCCTACACGCTCGTTCCGCGGGCACGGTGCTATCTCTGGTAAGTGATTGGTGTTGAGTATTTCGTGTTGCGTGCTACGTGTTTTGTACACTTACCGCACCAATATCAACGACTTGTGCTATTTACACCGTTGCTTTCATGTATTAGAGGTGAAGCGCGCTATCTATGCAAACCGACCAGTAATGCGGTGTATGATAGGGTGAAATCCAATCCTCTGCCCAGCATCCTTTCTTCCCACACCTAACACGTAACACTTTTCCCGCACGCAACACGTAACACGACCCACGCAACACGTAATACGTAACACGCAGCCCCCCCCATCTAATCCATCCTAAGATCAAGTGTCGTTTCTGAACCATTCGAGAAAACCCAGTATCCTTGTCCCTTCCGCAATTTATCGGCGACCACAAAGCGCTGACCTATCGTATTCCAGTTCCATACGACGCCGTTAACTCTTTGCAGGAAATCCGTGTCAAAACTACGTTCCTCTCCATCTCCAACCGGGCCTAAGAGGTTCCAGTCTGCCTCGAAATCTGCGATCGTATCATTTCCCTGAATCGTGAGCCCCGGTATGAGAATAGGGCACGCCCGATTGCTGTAGACCCAATAACCGCGCTTTGCCTCAAGAGTCGATACTGACGTCATCCGGGTAATGCTCGCGTCCCAGTACCACGCTGGTCCCACGCTGCATCGTGTCTGGCTCGACATAAACAATCGGCTCAGTTTCGTTTCAGTCGGGGTCACTGCCAAAGATATTAGATTCCACCCAGCGACCAAGCTTAAATTCTGCGTGGCTGTAACGCCGATGTAGATTGTCAAAAGGACAATGTTCGAGTCGTTCCCTGCTGGATCGTTCGTGTCCCGGGCGACCAGCGTTATTGTCTCAGTGGCTGGCGTAGTGTTATCAGTAGGGATATACCGAATATTGAAATCGGAAGGTAGAATAGTCGTAGTTAAATCTGTCCCCAACGTGTTTTTCAAAACCCCAAGCGTCGGTCCGTTGAGAATTTCGATTTCAATACTTGCATTCCCGTCAGGATCCTGGACGGAGATTGTCTCTTCCGTTATTTCCAGCTCCGCGGTGCCCGAGGATAAAAACAATGGGGTAGCGGGTATCGTAAAGACTGGTTCGAAGACTTCCTGTACCGTGATTGTCACAGTTTGCGGATTCGTCCACACTCCCGCACCGTCCCGTAGCCGATAACTGAATGTATCCGTACCGAAGAAGTTTCGCTTTGGCATGTATTCAAGAGTGGGGAATTCTTGTCCGATCATCGCAGGAATTAATGAGAAACTGGCTGCGCCTGAAGGCGTTTCAACGAGCTCGACTTCGACGTCGTTATCTTCCGCGTCTGTATACAATAAAGGGATCAGTTTCGATACGTTCTCGTTCGAACCAACTGAAGTTAAAGTTGCGACAGGTAGCGAATTCTGCGGTAACCCTAAGTCGCTAAGGAATACGTCTCGTTTACCGTTGGTATCATTCGCACCGATCATATCGGTTGCATCCGAAGCGAATACGGCGATATGGCCATCTGCGGATAAGGCACCCCGGTATGATGTGGCATCGGCATCAACGCCGGTGTTATGACTGATTCGCGGCGGAGAAAAAGGCGTAGAAGTCACGCGATCGTGCTTGAACGCTTGTGGCGTAGCGCCGGCCGTATAGTAAAAGAACCGGCCGTCATTCGACATTTCGTGGTTCGTTACGGTTGTCATAGTAATTGCTCTTAACCCCCCTGTTCCAGCTGCAATGTTCTCGAACACCAATTGATTAGGATCTTGACCATCGGGAGAATATAGGTAAGCGAGATACTTACCAGTTGCGGATAGTCTTGGCTCAGTCCCTTCAACCACGTTTGTGACGATAGTATTGTTATGTCTGTAGTACACGGCGATTTCATCGGTATTCTTGACGTAGGCAATGACGTTCCCATCGGCCGAGATGTCTGGGTCGGCCCCGGTATCGATAATCTCTGGAGAGGAATTCGCGGGAGAGGAATCAAATGCCAAAACGTTACCGCTTTTAACGTAAGCGACTAGCGAGCCGTCGCGTGAAATTCGCGGCGGTGATGGCGCCGCCGCGTTGCTGGTTAAGGTAATAGTGTCAACGACGCTTCTTTTGCCAGTGACGCGGTCCTGCAGAATCAAATTGAATAAAAACTCTGTACCGTTTACGTCGTCGCGCGTGAAATATGCAATTCTCGACCCGTCGCCCGAAATAACCGGTACTCCCGCCTGAATCTCAACGGCGTCGAATCCGAAAGAAACAAGCGTAAGTGTATCATTCACCGTATCGCGCAGAAATACATCCGATAGAATACCTGACGGGTTTCGCGTACCGAGTTCAGGTGCCTTAGAGTCGAAAACAACAAAGTTACCGTTGCCGCTGACGCCAATATTTCCGAAGTTTTGCGGAAAGTCGAAGGAATCCTTGGTTCCTTCGACACCCGCGGTACTGACACTGATTCGGGAGATTGAACCATTCGTCGTGTCTACAATTCGTAAATTGATCGTCGCAGGAAGTGACTCGGCGATGCCGTCCGAGATGGTAAATTGAAAGGACTCGTTACCGCTCCCTGAACTCATGTAAATCCAAGGGAACGAGTTGGAGGAATAAATCTGGCCAGCGACAATGGCGTTGCTTCCGGTGTTGTCGTTTAAGGTTCCGGAAGAGGGGAGGGAGTTCGGAGTAAACGTTAGTATATCAGAATCAGCGTCATCGCCGCCCAGAAAAAAACGGATTTCCGTCTGTGCTGCGCCGCTCACTATTTTTCCAGTTGCCGTCGGCGCGTGGTTGAGGAATCCAGCGCCGCGGTCCACGCGGAACACCTGATATTTTCCGTCAGCATTAGCGCCGAGATTTTCGGCGTCGGATACGAATGTAACATACCTTCCGTCCGGTGATATTTCGGGAGAAAAGCAGGAATTATCCGCAGGAGCTCCACTCGTGTTGCTGGTACTCACACACTCGATCCGGTTAGTACTAACGTCAAACACGTAAATTTGGCTAAGACCGTTATCAATCCCGTCGACTAGATTCGTCGCAGTAGATCGAAACGCCAGAAATCGGCCGTCACCGTTAAGCCGCGGGCTTTCCGAGTCTCCATTCGGCTCAGTACCTTCCTCTTTGACGCGCTGAATATTACCGTTTGAATAAAGGAATAAATCAATTTTACCGTTTGTGTCGTCCCCTGTAAAATCGCGATCCCGACTTGCGAACGCAATCACTTTTCCATCCCCTGAAATCGCCGCTTGTCCGGCGGCATCGGTACCGATATTCGAATCATCCTGACGCTGAGATATCAGTGTGAACTGGTTATCTGACCAAAGAAAAACATCCCGTAACGCATTCGTATCACCTCCGGTCCCTAGCAGGTTAAACGCCAGCGACGAGAAGACGACCTTCGTCCCGTCATCAGAAATAGCAGGTGCAAAGCTCGAGTTATTTGCACCCGCCTGGACTGTTAATTCCGTACGAACCGGACTAGCCGGGGACCTTAAGTCATCAATCACAATGTGATTCCGACTACTGATAATTTGTTCATATACGCCAATACTTGTAGCGCCGGCAAAATCCACGTTTACTATCGTTGCCGGCTGACAATCGAAATTTCGAAAACTGTTAAGTTCAATAACAAATTCTAGCGGCGCATCCTTCTGCTGACGAATGAGGTACCAGTCACTTCCAGGATTATTCGTCTCCGCCCAGAAACAATTTCCGTCTGCGACGGGACAAGATGGAATTTCCGGCGTTGCGACTGAATCGGGGAGATCGATTACCGTGGCACCAGGATCACTGGACTTATAAAAATCGATAAAGACGGAATTGCTATCGTTGATATCCAACGGTGCCTGCGAGAGGAAAAAAACGATCCCGTCATTATTGACTTGGGACCGCCGCGTATTATTCGGAGACGAAAAAAAGAACGAATGGGCGCTGTCCGACGAACCGGCATCACCATTACCGTCCTGGGACACAAGCGTTACCGTTCCCGCGTGAACTTGGCAACATACCAGTCCTGCAATTAAATACAGCACAAGGCGAATCGGGTTGACCGACGTTACCGTAATTCTTGGATTTAGTTCAAGCATCCGGGAAAGAAGGGGTAATTTGCGTAAACTGCAGTTTTACAGACTCTGGTAACGGACATGACATAAAATATTTCGTGTAGTGCAAAAAACGTACACAATAATCTGCGTTAGCCGAACCATCACATACTGTCAAGTATGCGAATGTTTCAGTTGCCTTGCCACGATCAAAAATGGACACTGTGCTCCTATGGAGATCCAAAATCGGCAGAGTTTGCCAATGGATGGCATTCATGGGACTTCTGCAGAAATTGGAAGTTTCGACCTGATACTCCCGCAGTAACTATGATCAATATAAGCGCAGATCAGCACCGGCGCTGCGAGAAGTTGTCGCGGGAGGACGTCTCTTTATGCGGCCTATACTGCAAGCAGTGCAATTATTGGACGACTTTGAACTCATTACCTAAGGGATATCGAACAATATTTCGTCCCGCATGCGGGATGAAGACGTTCGGTATATATGGAGACTGTGGACTATTGTTCACGGTACTCAGGCACAAAAAAACCGGTCAGAAACCGGTTTTAATTTGTTTTTGTTATTTCGTCTAGGAAATTCCGCAACGAAATATTAGAAACTAATGGCAAGACGTGCGAAGCCACCGTGCGTGTTGAGGTCAACTTCCGCCTGGGAGGTCCCGATGTCATCGAATCCTAAATCATAACGATAACCCACACTTATACCCACCGACTCGTTTAATTCGAACCCTGCTTCAACAGAGATATAGAGTCCGAGAACGACATCGAAATCCGAATCGCTTTTGGCTTCGTTGTAGCTTAAGGTCCCGTTCGTCTCTGGTTCCAAAAAACTACCACTTTGATTCTGTTCTGTGTCAACATCTCCCAATGTAAGCGTCGGGCCAGCGCTAACGCCGAGGATTAAATGCTCAAAATCCCAATCGTTCCGTAACCCGACGTCAAAGACATAAAGTTCCGCGTCCAAATCATTTTCGATGTTTACTGTTGAACTCGGCGACAATCCGCTGACTCCGTTGTCGAACGTATCCTGAGTAACCTCATTCACGCTTCCTGCGACGACGCTATGTTGGACGATTCTAGAAGAAAAATTGCCAAGGTTAGTCGATGTGCCAGTTTCACTATCACCGCTCTGTATGCTGAAGAACGAGAAATTCGCTACGAAATTCAACTCGGATGAACCTTCTGTGAATCCGGATCCAGCGCCGTCTCCAAGCGGAAACTCAATTCCGAGTGTTGGGCCGGTACTATTCTCGGAATCATCACTGCCATTGTATGTCACATAATCGATACTGATTGGCTGGGTGAACGTGTTGCTGAATTGGTTTCCGGAAAATCCCTGAATCCCAAATGGTCCGGCCGGCACCGTAGCATTGTTAAAGTTGCGAAGCTCAAAATTTTTGAAATCGATGTCATCAAAATGGCGGTAACTTGCGCCAATTTTGAATCGTAACTCATCTTCTTGAGCGTTAATAAACAGCGGTGTTAATCCCAGTGTGAACCCGATGAATATCTTAAATAATCTCATTAAATATCTCCTGATTTTATGTGGTGGTAAGAAATTTCCGAATTGAAACGTTTACCTGGTGACGTTTAGTTGAATCGTTTTAAAACCTGTTAGGGGGTTCCCGTTAGAATCCTTAGTGCGTACCGAGACCCAATCGCCGGTGCGAAATCCGATGCCTGCATGACCCGCACCAGAGATAGTGACCATGTTTGCCGAAACGCTGCGGTTCGTATATTTTGCATCCCAGCCTGACAATTCGGTCTCCCCGGTTACTTCGATTACTTCATGAAAGACATCCACGGAAGCCAATGTCTGGGTGTTATCTGCCAGTGTAAAAATCAGAGTTGAGCTTGGCGATGCAGAAATGTTCACAGCATTAATGATTGGAACCGTTGAGTCTGAAATTACGTCAAACGATCTAACTTCGCTGTAAGCACCGACTCCAAGACTGTTCCGTGGGCGTACGATAAAGGTGAAAGCGCCGGGTTTCATGCTCGGCACGGTAATACTTGTCACATTGCCGACATTCTCATAATTATAGATAATTTGGCCAGCCGATGCGAGATAAACGATATATCCCATTGCGCCTGGCACCGGGTTCCAACTCAAAGTGGTTTTAGCCGTGCCAGTGGTTCCCGTCGAAATCGGTTTCTTAGGAGTAAATGCAATGGTCGGTTTATCTGCGCTGGTTAACGTCGCCTCCGTAAACGCGCTGACCATAACAGGTGAACTGTTAAATGCGACGAAATCAACGGCGTCGGCGGGGTCAGCGCTACTCCCGCTACAGTCACTCTCACCAGCGGCGATGCACTCGTCGTAGCGATTGAACCCGCGTAACTCGATCGTGTACGTGTCTGCCTGAGGAACTGTTATAAGAAATTTTTGGTCTTCGTTAAGCGGGATTGTTCCGTCCGCTTTCGGCGCAAAAATCTTCGTAAACGTATTTGAATACCCCGTAGCACTCCCGGTTACCTTAATCTGGAAGCCACGCGCGTCGTCCACGCGGAAACACAACTGCAACTTCCCGTTTCCGAGGTCCGTGATATCTGAGCCGTCGGAAGGAGTAAAACCATCTGCCGCCAGTCCGTAATCGACTGTAAGCGAGTCGCCAGTCATAACGCTTCCGAAAGCGGAAAGATCCAGGCGCTGACCGTTCCAGGTTCGATACTCCCAGGTATAGTTTCCGGGTAACAATCCAGCGAAGTCGAAGTATTCTTCCGGTGTCATTGTGGTTCCGTTAACGTTCTTCTCAAATGCGAGATCGCCGTTGCTATCCAGTATTTGAACATTGTACCATTCAAATCCACTGACCGGCTCAAACGAAAAGAATGGATACCAAATCGGAGATCCAACCGTAACCGTGACATCTACAACGGCAGAGTCGAGACTACCGCCTCCGGGTGCGGCCTTAGCGTCGCGGACGAAGTAATAAAAGGTATCAACACCGGTGAAACTCGCGTTCGGCGGCGTGTAATCGACGTCAATCGATCCCGGACTGCCAGTTGTACGGCGGACGGACTGGCGCAGTACGACCATCCCGCCGTTTGCGGAGGGGATCACGTTCGAACCCGAAAATTCAGTAAAACCGGTCCCTGCGTTATTATCACCGCCCCAAAAGGATGCGATGTCGGAATCGACGTCAGTTGCGCTCAGGATGATCGGATCAGTCGTAGTTTCGTTCGCTTTGGTGAATCCAGTCGCCCGCGCCGCCACTGGCGCATCGTTGACCCCGTTAATGGTTAGTGTGACGGTTCCGGTGTCAGTTCCACCGTCGCTATCGGTGACGATATATGTAAATGTCTCGGTATCTGTATCAGCTGTATTGTCGCCATCTCTACCCAAGGATTCGAATTGGCCGTTCGGATCGTAACTAAAAGTATCGCCCGTCTTGGTTATTGTCCCTAAGACCCCTGTTGTATTGAAGGATAATACGCTAAGCGAATCCGTGTCGGTGTCGGCGTCGGTGTCATTAGCCAGTACGACAATAGCCACTGTCGTAGCAGTATCCTCATCAGTTTCAGCAGCCCCGGCTGTCGTCGACGTATCGTCGTCCGTCGCGACTGGCGCCGTATTGACCGTCGTAAGCGAATCTGTCACAGACCCGGTGGATTCACCACCGACTGCTGTCGTAGTCCCGGTGGCGTAGTCCAGCGCCGTCACCGTCGCTGTTATCGTTTTACCTTTAACCTGCCCTGCCGGCAATGTGTCTTCCACGACGCCTAACGGCAATATCGTGGTTCGAATCACATTCGTTGCTCCGGCATCGTCGGTCCATACAACTTTATACCAGATAACGTCTTCAGTGTCAGCATCCGTCGCTCCTGCGGTAATCATTGCTTTTATCGCATCGTCGATTCCCGCGCCGGAATTGAGACCCGTTCCGCCGCCGACAATTCCGAGAGCAACAGATGTCGTCCCGATATCCGGGATGTTATTGACGTCTGTGACCGTTTGAGTCCAAATCTGCTCGGAAACGCCACTGCGATCATCCGTAACTTCAACCTTAATATTGACAGTGTCCGAAGAGAGCGGATGTACCACCGTTGTACTATCCGGTGTAAACGTAAATGAATTCGAAGTTTGTCCGCTGACAGCTGTTGTAGATGTCCCGATAAACCATGCGTAGGTAATTGCGCTGTCGTCACCATCGTTGTCCGTAGCCGACAACGAGTACGTCTGAGTCTCTTCTTCGGTTATATCGGGCACGCTTGCCGGATTCGGAGACAGCGCGCTTAATATCGGGAGTTGATTATTTCGCACGAGGAGATTCAATGTTATCTGAGCAGTTGCTCCTCGCGTTACACCGTCCGTCGCGGTGAATACCAGCGACTCGTCGAACTCATTATTCGTTCCGCCTGCGCTTGGAGTAAAAGTAATTGTGCCTGTACCAGTGTCGAGGCTAAAGCTATCCATCATCCCGGGCGGAGTAACTTGTGTAAAAGTGAGCGAATCGCCATCAACATCCTTGATAAGGTTGTTCAGATTAAACGTCTGCCCCTGATGAGCAGGATCCAATGTTGCGGATAGCACGATGATCGTAAATTCAGTCGTATTATCGACTGTCACCGCGGCCGGTACTTCACTGGCGTCCTTCGGTTCCGGATCGCTGTTCTCGATCGTGATCGAATTAGAAGCCGCCGAATTCGTTGAAAGCTGGTTGCTGGAGTCCGCGTGCGGATCGTCCGTAACCGTTACCGTACACGACCAGATATCCCCTTTTTGCGTAGCCGAAATACTGTCCGTCAAGGATGCTTTGGGGCCATTGGTGATTGTCGGATTTCCTTGTTTAGCCCATACGTATGTGTAACTCAATGGTTCGGTATACGATTCACCGGAGTCGTCGTCAGGATCACCTGCGCCGGTTACCGTACAGGTCAGTGTCGCGTCTTTCTTCGGGTTACTCGCCGGATCTGAGGTCACTGCGACACTTGGTTGATTAGGTGCGCGGTTTAGATCCAGAAAATTGACGTAAAATACGTGCGATGATGTCAGAGTGTTGGTATCATCATCCGTAACATCGCAGCGAATGATCTCATTCGAATTCTTATCTGGGTGCTCTACCCAATCCCGCGGAATTGAAGTGATGGTTAGGGTTGAAGAAGCGTTGGCACTACCAGTTTTCGCGACGGTGAATCCGGCACTTGTCATTTCCGCTTCAGTTAGAACCTCGCTATCCGCCGGGTCCGTCGGATGACCGACAAGGAAAAAATCGAACGTAAGGTTGTCCGTATCCGCGTCCGTTGCGTTTACCGTAAACACTGCGGTTAACGAGCCCTCCGTGAGGTCATCCCGGTTATCCGGTGCCGTGGTCGGGGTAACCACGCCAATGGTTGGGGCACGATTGACGTTATTTACATTTATTGCAGTAGAATCCGTCGCAACGGCTCCGGCTGTATTAGTAACTCTTACTCCAACGAGGATCGACGCTGCGGAATCAAATCCGGCGGCTAAAGTAAAAGTGTTGGATACCGGCGAAATCGAAAACGCCGTATCCAGGGCCGGAACCCCTGTCATGCCGGCATCGTCCACGAACCACTCGATACGAGTTACATCCCCGCCGGCGGTGTTATCATTTGCCGTAACGGTAATATCCTGACTGGTATTTTCATCCATCGAAGAACTAGTCGGCGTAAGAGCGGTGATTATTGGCGGAACCGGGAGTATCACGGTTTGAAATGGGACGAGAGAAAACCCCTGTATTCGTGAGAAATTTAACTGAACCCTTTGTTTCACGTAGTCTGACGGGATAGTGAGAGCGAAGGAAAAGTTCATTGGGGGCGTAGGCGGAGTTGATCCCGTGTAATTGAAATCAAAAAATTTCGGATCAGTGTGACCAGAAACCTGGGGCGGATTCGTCCCGCTCGAAATTAACGTATCATCAAGTCCCCAATTCGGACTGGTAGCGTTATTACTATCGTCTAATTCAACCAACTCCACATTAAAACCGCCGATACTTTGGTCGCTCTCGAGAGTTCCCTGTACATCAATGGTAATGGTTATAGGACTGCCCGGCGTATAATTCGGCGGCACAGTCGCGATCTGTGTTATGTCGCCTAGCGCTGTGAATGAACTTATTGTTGCGATAGATGCAAAAACGCATATTTTTTTCCACATGTTGTATCTCTCCCTATTGGATTATTACAGAGTACGATTTACTTTTTTTTAGCAACCCTAAGCGGTTATGGACTCTTAGCCCGAAATCCATCAGGATGATCCAAGCTTATTGGAGTGCTTTCGTATCCGAAACGAAAGTAGTCAATAAATTTATTTAATTCTCCGCCGTCGATAAAACCATCGGGGCCGTCGAACGGCGGACTGTCTGAAAATCCATGTCTGAAGTCGGCGCTATGCCCTCGAGACGGTGTTCCTTGATTTCCGGGGGCAAATCCGTCAGGGAATGAATCACTTACTGTTACGGTGTGATAGCCCTGTCGAAAATATTCAATTACTAGATTTAGCTCCCCGCCGTCAATAAGGCCATCGGGGCCATCGAACGGCGGACTGTCTGAAAATCCATGGCGAAAGTCGGCTGAATGACCAAGCGACGCAACCGCGGTAAATTTAGTAAAGGCCTTCGTTAAATCCTGCTTACTCAATACATTCGTCGCTGTCCCATCTTGGTCAATCGAGCCGGTCAGCGTCTTCTCGGCTCGATCATCGACGTCACCGACAAGTCGATAGGTAAAACTGAACGGGTTGGTTGTCGGTACCGTTGTCCAGGTAAACGTTACGGCCGTTGAACTTCCGTTGCCCGTGACGGTATTCGGCCGGTCCGTACCGCCGACATCCAACCCACTGACGCCGACGCCTGACGATGCCTCCGGTGCTATCGCATAGAAAGTGCTGGTTTGATCGTTGGATGGAAAAGTTTCAACAAGTGTTATTTGCGTTGGTGTGCCGCTATAGGTTACCTCTACTGTGACCGCTAACCCAGCGTCCGCGTCTGTTCCCGCTTTTGCTAAATCTGCATGATTACGGGTTGCAAGGATAGCGGAATCCGATCCGATAACCGTAATGACCCCCATGGCCGTCCCGGGAGTTGGCGTGTTGTCGTCCTGTATCGCGTAGTTAAAGCGCTTATAAGTAGACGGATCCCCTATCGTGGACACGAAATTCGCTGGCGGAGTATAACTAAGGGACGTCCCGGAATCGATGCTGACAATTCCATCCGAACCGTCCCCGGCTTCCCCTGTATTGGTGATCGTTAACGTCCCTCCGTCGGGATCAAAGTCGTTGGCGAGTACGTCAATGGTGAATGCTGTAGGCGTGCCGCTGGAAAGGGCAATTACTGTGTCGCCGCGGGCGACCGGTGAAACGTTGTCGTTCGCGAGGACGATCAATAACGTTGTCCTGCGGCCTGCCGTGCCGGTGAGCAGGAGCGAACTTGTCGCAGACATGTCCGCCACCAATTCCGTGTTGTCGGACTTCCGGAAGATTTTTGCTGTGTTATAGCCTGCCGCATTCGCGGCGTCAATTGCAGTTGTATCCCACCCTACCGTGATGTCCGGGCTGTTAGCCCCGGACGGGAATCCGAAATCAACCACTAACTCCCACGTCGCACTTCCATTATCCGGTCGTGCATCAATAGCCAAGTCGGTCGCCACCACATCCGGATCGGCGAAGTCTTTCTCGAAGCGCGCGAAACCTCTTAGGAATGGAGCAGGCGGCGCGGGCACGTCATATAGAATCGCGGAGCCCGGGTCGCCGTCGCTGACCTCTTGTGTTGTATCAGTGCCGATATCGAAAAGATCGTCATCGGGATCGTCGAACTGTGCATCTACGGATGATCCGCTCTCCTGCCACACGTCTTCCGTCGCGGATCGTGCCCCGTCCGAGTCTTCGTCGAAGAAAAACAGATCCGTCTCAAAATCTTCCGCTGCCCGTTGGTCAAGCCCGAAACCATAACCGCTTCCGCCACCATAATTATCACCGGTAAATGTCAGCGGTACAAAAATGCTGGGGGTAATTTCCCGTACTATTTGCTGGGCCGGCGCTGATGCGCTTATCACTAACAACAAAACAGTCGCTGAATATAAAACAAACTTTCTTCTCACAATAATAGTCCTCCAGGTAAACGTGGTGAGTGCTATTTGAATTGTCGCAATTAAATCGTGTCTGAACTGAAATTATACCCCAGAACCCGTATGTTTACAATTAACGTATTCTGAAAATCATGCAAAAAAATCAGAATTCGTTGGGGCTTAAATATTTCGATGAAGTTGTTCCTTCCCCATTGCGGCGTTTATACGATTTTTCAGGTTCGTTTCCGGTATCTAAAAATTGGTTTCCAGAGCCGCCACCGTCGTGGAACACCATTCAGTCGCACCCGAGGCTTCATTAGTTATACGCAAGCCGATTCGAATTCTTACACTTTAGGAGCAACTCTACGAACATACCGTTGCCATCGCTGCGTAGCGCATCATTCACTATTCGACAATATCGAGCGGTGAACAAGTTCGCGGTCGAAATCGAAATCGGGATCGATTTCCGCCGCCTTATTGCTTGGCAGTTGCAAGTTCGAACGAAACAAAAGACGATTTCGATAGCGATTTCGATAACGACGAGCCATCCCATCGATTTGCCATACGCGGGACGACTGTGAAACGCGTAATGAGATTCATTAAAGGCAAGATCGAAACGACGCGATGAATATCATCGCAACAAAAAGCGTTTAAATTTCGGACTTAAGCGACCCGGTATCTATTTTGCCTATTGAATTCCCGAAATTGTTAAATTGCTTAATAACAAACGTAGTATACCTTAAATTACCGTGATTTTATGCGGAAGCGATGGGCAAAAGCAGTATCAATCTGTCCAAAGTTCCATCGCCATAGTCGAAAAACGGAGAAATTTAACAGGAGAACGCGATGTTAAAATTACGAGCACTCGAAAATATTCGATTCTTATCGTTAGTAAATAAATTGTCGCGCTACGGTTGCCCGAGCGGCAGACCCCCTATTGGAAATCACAGGTTTACGCGAGTGCTACTGGTTGCCGCATTCGGAGCAATCGGTCTTTTATCCAGTCCGGACACTCACGCTGCAGAAGTCTTACTACAGTTAAAGCTGGATAAAGGGTGGAATATGTTTTCTTTGCCCGTGACACCCCAAATCGACGATTCATTGGAGGCGTTTTTCGTCAACAAGATCGGTAAAGTGTGGGCGTTCCGTGCGGATTCGTATGAAATAGCCGATACGCTGACCGCGGGCGAAGGATATTGGGTTTTCATGAAACAGGATACGACGATTTTTTATCGGGGACAGCCTGCAGACTTGTCGCCAACGCTTCAGGTCGGCTGGAACATGTTCGCAACCTACGAACCGCTTACGATTCCCGGGCAGGCTGTCGGAACCGTCTGGACCTACATAAACAACAGGTTCGCGCCGGTTCAGGGAATGTTGATGCCCGGAGTAAGTTATTGGATTAATCTAAGCACCCTGGACGGCGGCGTATCAATCGGATCAACCACTCAAGATCTAAACTCGAATGGAATTCCCGATTATTGGGAGGCCATATGGGAATTGAGAGATGACCAAGTCGATATTGACAGCGATAGCCTTGTCGAAAAGGCGGAGTTTGAGAACGGCACGAATCCGTTGCTTATGGATACCGACGGCGATGGGCTACAGGATGGTGCCGAAGTTATAACGCACGGGACCGATCCGATTCGAAGGGATTCCGATAACGATAGACTCATCGATGGCGATGAAATAACGGAAACAACGAATCCGCTGAAAAAAGACACTGACGGAGACGGCGCCGCGGATGGTGACGAAGTCTCTGTCGGGAAGTCGCCGATTCTTGCTTCTGAGGCTCCGCCAGGGGTGAAAATCGAGTTTGCCGCGCAGCCTGGCGATGCAACGGCTGGAACGTCACTGCCGCAGATTCAGGTCGCAATTAAAAATCAGTTCGGAAATATCGCCAGGACCGAAGATGACGAAATCACGGTTGCCATCGGGAATAATCCGAGCAACGGTCAATTGTCCGGGTCACTCGCCGTCGCGGCAACCAAGGGCGTCGTCAATTTCAAAGACTTAAGCATCAATCAAACCGGCAACGGCTATACGCTGGTAGCGTTTACCTCCGAGTTGGGGAGCGTCACCAGCCGCGCTTTTAATATTACCGGCAATACCAATACTTTCGTCTCCGGTCGCGTGTTAGACGAAACCGGTGAGCCGGTGCCGGGAGCGGAGGTGAATATGGTCGGAGTCAACATAAATTCTGAAACGACAAACGGGGACGGCGTATTTACTTTTGAACTCACGTCGATCCCATCTAATCGACTGGTTTGCGTTGGTGCCGACGCCTTGGGATTTACAAGCGGTGCACAGACCACAACGATTATACCCGACCGCACCGTTTCCGTTACGATCAATGTCAAACATGTCCAGGCGATGCGCGAGGGCACCGTATCCGACCTCACGGACGACTCCGACAATATGGTAATCGAAACCCCAGACCGGTCCGCCTGTATTATTATCCCGGATCCGGACGGTACGCTCGGGTTGGGGACGGGCGACAGCGTTTGTCTCGAACTTACGTACGGCAACCCGAAAGTAGATCGCGACATTTTTCCTGGAGATTTCGACGCCCAGAATCCGGAGGACACGGAAAATACGGTCGGGCTGGCATCAATGGCGTTCGGAGAAATCACGGTCATGAAAATGGATGGGGGCACGATGACCGAAATCAGTGAGTTAAACGCGGATATCACCATGTTATTGGCGATTCCGAAGGGTACCATCAACCCGGTTACCCGTGCACCGTATGTCGCCGGTGATATTATTGCGATTTGGGATTTCGATGAGGAGCAAGGCCAATGGGTGCGCGGCATCGATGGAAATGGCGATGAAATCAACGCGACGGTTAGACACGAGCCGGCCGTAACCGGGCCACTCGTCGCCGAGTTTCAAATTCCGCACTTATCCTGGTGGAACGCGGATCAGCCCATTGATTCACATCATTGCTTGGTAGGGAAAGTCGTGGATACCGGCGGCAATGCGATTGCCAACGCGGAGGTTATTGCTTCGGGAGTTGATTACAACGGCGAGGCTTTCGCCTTGACCGGGCCGGATGGTAGTTATTGTATGGACGTAATGCGCGGGTCAGTGGTGACGTTGTCAGCGCGGCGCGGCGGATTGGTAACTGCGTCCTCGCTTAACGTAAATGTTGTTGACAAACAGTCGTCATGTGACGCGATTGAGAGTTCGAGCAACGTATGCACGCCCGTGAATGATCTCGTTATCGCAGTCTCGGCCTGTATCTCAGGCAGTATCGAGGACGAAAGCGGTAATCCCGTTGCCGGCGCAACCGTCGAAGCTATTGGACGAAACGTATTTACCACTGCCGATGGGAACGGGAATTATTGCATCGAGGGGATTTCCCGGGATGACACCATCGACCTCCGCGCATTCACAACCATCAATGGCCAGTTCATTTCGACAACTACTTCGGTAACCTCCTCCGACGTATCGAGCGACTGCGCGACGGGGACATGTGTAACCCAGGATTTTACCTTGACCCTCGATCTGGCCTGCATCAGCGGAACCGTGACGGACAATGGGGCGCCGCTCCCGAACGTAGACGTTTGGCTGGACAGCGGCGGTTGGACGCAAACGGACGGTAGCGGGAATTACTGTGTTGCCGCTCCGAAGAACAGTACCGAAACGGTCAACGTTTCGTATTGGGATCCGAGAACTGGAATTATCCATCAGGACGCGACGAGCGGAATTACGACAACCGGTACAACCGGGGATTGTGCGACAACGTGTACGACCGCCGGTACGAATTTTACGCTTAACTTGAGCACTCTAGGATGTGTCTCCGGGACGGTAACGGATGAAGACGGATTCGCCGTCGACGGTGTTCAGGTTTACGTCCCGGGTTATACCAGGGGCGTTACCGGAGCAAACGGACCGGCGGGCGAGTATTGCATTACCGCGCCGATCGGGAACGTTCAGGTATATTTCGAATATTTCGCGCCGAACGGACGCCGCATTTTTGAATCAGCTACTTTTACGACGACCGGCGACACGTGCGACGGCGGGTGCACGGACGTGTTGGACAAAACGATTACGGTCGGACAGGCGTGTATCAGCGGTAAAGTCGTGCTGGGTAACGGATCTGCCGTGTCCGGTGTGCAGGTATCCAGTTCCGGCGGGTTCGGTGCGGTTACTGATGGTTCCGGAAATTTCTGCATCGAGGCGATTAATATCAGTGACAACCCGAGTGTAACACTTACGTTCTTTAAGGTACTCAGCAATAGCCAGGTCGTTAATTTTAATCGCGTCGTAACACAAGGCGATCTCAGCGGAACCGACGACTGCGAATCGGGGAACTGTTTTAACTTTGGTGGTAGCAATATCACAGTTAACGTGCCGCCGCTAATACTCCAGTTTAAATTGTCCAGTACCAGTGTGTCCTCCGGCGGTACCGTACAGGCGACGGTAAGTCCGTTCGACGAAGACGGGGATACGCTGGGGTACAATTGGTTCGCGTCGGCCGGCACCTTGACTCCAAGCATGAAAACTGCAAGTTGGACCGCGCCGGTGGTGACGAAGGCTACGGACGTGCGGATAAGTATCCAGGTATCCGATGGCAACGGTGGCACCGCGAGTGGCCGGAAAACTGTGCGTGTACAGCCGCTGCCAAAGGTGAATCAGGCGCCGTCGATCACGTCGCTCACCGGCAGCCCGGTCACCCTCGGCCCGAACGAGTCGGCGGCGGTGAGCGTCAATGCGACCGACCCGGATGGTGACGCGCTGACCTACTCATGGTCCGCACCCAATGGCGGAACGATAACGGGCACCACCGCGAACGTTTCCTGGACCGCGCCATCCACGCCCGGGACCTACGACGTAACGGTTATCGTATCCGACGGTAAACTGACGGCGACAAGTACGGTTACATTTACCGTCAGCGCGACCGCCATTACGACGCTGAAGATTTCGGTCGTAAAACCGGACGGCGTGACCCCGGCGGGCGGCGCTAAAGTGCTGCTGCACGATAATACCGGTGCGATTACTGACGAGATAGATACCGGAATTAATGCGATCGCGGATTTCGGGGATATCGGTCAGACCGACGCTACGTACACTGTTCTGGTGGAGGACGACGGTGAAGGTTCGTTCGTTACCGACCCGATCGGTCTTACTACCGATGGCAATTGGCAGACCGTATCCTTGACGGATATTCCGCTGACCGCGTTTAACTCGACAGGGTTGCAGGGCGGATCCTTCTCCGGCATAGCAGGAAATTTCGGAATCGAATTTCTCGTCGGTCCCGGCGCCAGCGGCGACAATCTGACAATTGACGTCGACGATATTCAGGTCGTGATAAACGAGTCCGGTTCGCCAATGTCCCTGGACGAGAATTTCAATTCTGGACTGGCTACGGGGAGTGCGACGGACACAAGCGATGGAGAGCCGCAGTTCACATTCTATGAGGATCTGGGTACTCCCGACAATCGCCGCGCGTCCTGGAGCGAAGATTTCGCCAGCGCTGCGGCGATTAAGAACGATGGCACCGATACCTACGCCGAACTATCGGCAGCCGGATTACCGGCGGCTAGCGCCGGTGACGAAACGTTTACCGGAATCCTTGATCTTCCCGGTTTCGGGCAGGGAACTGCGACCGGCGCTTTCGTGAATCTTAGCGGTAAAAACGTATCGGGTGCGGATATTTCCGTACGCGTGCGGATACCGGGCAGTCCGGACTTTCCGGTGTCCGTGCGATTCCTGATCGAGGAACAGAGTAATTCACAAAATGAAGAGGAGTGGGTCGCCCGGACGATCTTTGACGGCCCGGTCGGCGACCTCGTTATACCCGTGAGCGACAACGACTCGGAATCTGACGCCGAGTTCAGTGTTGTCGTTCTGAATGTCCCTGCAAATACGTCGTTTGTCAGACTGCACGGTATTCGTCACGATAGCGGAGCGCCGGCACCTACCGTCTCCGGGTCTAACATGACATTCACGAATCTACGGCTGGATGACGAAGATATCATCAGCCGCAGCGGCACCGCCCATATTTCAGCGATCGCGTTCCAGCAGAATGCTTCCAGCGGACCCTCAGATCTCCCCGTGAAATTCGGCGCGGCTCTGGATATCCCGCTGAGCACGCTGGACGGTGCCACGATATTCGTTACGCTTGACACGGACGTCACGGACCTCGATTTCACCGCGACGAACGCGATAAATAATCTGTCGATTAATATCAACCGTGACGGGGGCAGGCTGACCGCTGGTTCCTACCAGACGCAAACCCCTGTTTCATCGAGCGAAGTAGGTGTCGGCGACCTGGCTTTGCAGACCAATGAGTTTTATTACCTCGATGCCTTTGATTTCGATAATTCGACGCGGTGTGAGACAGGTACATTTACAAAAATCGGTGGTACCCTGCCGACAAATAGCGGCGGTGGGCTCACGGTTGCAATGCCGCCGTTCTCGCTGGACTCCATTACCCCGACGAATCCGAGAATAAATAATGTTGACGTTCTCAACCAGGTTGATTGGTCGGTCAGCGGGACAACCACGGATCTCGACCTGACACGCGTGTCCCTGGAGGGGCAGACAACGCAGAATAAACCGATCGGCTGGAATCTTATCATTCCGCCGGGTACGACGTCGATTCCAATCCCGAAATTACCGAGTGACGTAGGCGCAATCCAGTCGGTCACTGCCCAGAGCACCAACGCACAGGTGGAAATTAGTGTTGAGGATTTCAGCAGCGTCTCCGGCTATGACGATTACCTGAACCAGTTCCTGGCGCGCGTAAAATCCGGAACCAATCCGAAAGGCATCGATTTTAATTTCGGCGACACAAATCTTTTTGCGGCGAAAGAGATCGGTCAGCAATCCGCCGGCAGTGACGCCACGTTCGATTTCATCGAGGATTTCGAGTCTTTAAGCGTCGGAGCAGGTGCCTCGGGAGTGGATGATGAAGGCGGTGCAGTCGTAAGATTCTTCGAAAGTCCGGGGGATTCAACCGGCCGCAGAGCGGTATGGGGAGAGACCATTATGAGTCCTGCGGCCCAAATAGCGCAACCCGTTACCGATGGGAATAAATACCTCGAGCTATCGGTCGATATCCCGAACGCGTCAGGGAATGAGTTCATCGGGATCCTCGATCTGCCGGGATCCGGTGCGGGTGCCGGCGGGCCGTATGTTGGGCTTGACGGCGACAGCGTCGTGGGCGCATCAGCTTCGGTGGATGTGCGAATGAATGTAACCGGATTTCAGGTATTCGTACGTTTCCTTTTTACGGATGCGCAGCAAACTGTCGGGGACCCGCCGGAATCTGAAGAATTCGTAACGGATTTGCTGCCGATTACAACGGATAACACCTGGCAAACAATCAGATTCCCGGGTATCCAGGCAGGCGACTTGATTTCACTGTCCGGCGGTGCACGGGACTTTTCGGGGAATGCTTCCGGTTTCGCGGTCGAATTCCTGGTTGGCACCGGGGCGACCACGCAAACGACGACGATCGATATTGATAACGTTCACCTTCAAAAGTCGTTCGATCAGAATGCGGTAAATTTCAATTATAACCTGAACCTGTTCTGGCAGACGTACTCCATAGATTTCGTCAGTGATACGACCTACCGCGGGGCCATCCCCCGCTTTCCGGCGGCTGCAACGAGCTACTCTGCCAGTTTTAACGTAAATAATGATACAGGTTATCCGGCAAATGTGGATATCATCGGGCCGACTGGATCAGGTCTGGACGATACGACCACGAATAATTTTATCGACACTAACTTCGCGTCGTACGGCGTAAATTCGAAAAGTCTCCCCGATCCGTCAACACTTTTAGGCGGCATCCACACCGTCCAGTACCAGGGGGATCAGGGTGTAAAATTCGATCGCCAGATCAATGCCGCGAATCAGACGATCCCGTTGCCGACATTTACCATTAGCGCCGGGAATTTGACACGAATCGACTGGACATATACCGAGCAAACTGACGGCACTGCATTTTCGTCGTCGACCGATTTTATTACCCAGATTGATGTAAGCGTGTCGGATAGTTCAGGCACACAGTTATACCAGAATTTCAATATCGCTGCGGGGAGCACCGGCGTCGACATCTCAGGTTCCGTGGCGTGGTCGGATGTGGCGTTTGTGACGGTTGGTTATCGAGATAAGAATAACGTCAGTTACTCGACGTTCTGGCAGAATCCGACGCCGTCCGTGAACGGATCAGTGGTGAACAATGCGAGCACCCCCTTCGGCTCGGCGAACGTCCTCATGGGGCAGTATCCGAAGTCGACACCGGATGACCTTAATTCCACACTAATGGGATGGCGGAATCTCGGAGGCGGGAGCCCCAGCTATAATTTCGACCTTTCGTCTGCCGGCAACTATTACTTCAGTTGGGTTGCTGACGGCGATGGAAACGGTCAGGCGGATCCGGGTGAGCCCGTGATTTATCATAGTGGTAAGGGAGCGCCGCCGATTGATTTATTGACGGTAAACGGGGCCACCACAATCTCACAACAAACGCTGAGTGATTCCGATCGTCTCAATGGCTTTACCGGCAACACAAACACAGCAACCTATAACGGAAGTCAAGGGACGGTCGATAGCACTCATCCGATCCTGGTGGAGTTGTACAACGACGCGGCTTTGACAGATATGTATACAAGCTCCGATGTAACGACAAACGGAGCTGAGTATCGAAGTATCACCTATGCATCGACCTATTACATACGCGCATGGTTTGATGTCGATGGCAGCGATACCTTCGACGTCGGTGAGCCGTTCGTGATTTATGATGGCGGTAGTGGTACAGATTCCGTGTCTGGAGCAGGAATCGCAGTCAGCGGAACCGCCACTCAAAATATCTCATTCGACGATACATTTACCAACGCCGTTGGCGTGACAGGTATATTCGTTACAAAGAATAAGGGGCACAATCAGACGTCCTCCGGTGTGCCCGCAAGTGGCGGTTACGAATTCCTCGCTGTGGTGAGAGGGATGTTTAATAATACGACCGCGACGGTTACGAAACCATCCGGCCCAGCGCCGTTAATAAACAGTATTCCGCTTACTTCACAATTTAATGAGTTCTCTGCGAGTTTTACGGATCAGGCAACGATGGACACAAATTTCCCGAATGGCAGTTATACGGTATCGTTAGCCGGAAATATAAATCGGGATTATACAGTTAATCTGTCCGGCGACCATTATCCGAATACGCCGCAAATCATTAACTTCACGGACACGCAGGCGGTTGACCCTGCCAGTGACTTCACGATAACCTGGAATTCATTTACGCCGACAACTGCGCAGAATACAACGAGCGCAATCGAAGTCGCAGTCGAGACTGACTCGGAGGACATCGTATTCGGATTGGGGCAGCAGCCATCAACGTTGACTTCGATGACGGTGCCGGCGGGAACGCTCGATCCAAATACCACCTATAATTTCTATCTCCGCTTCTATACGATCGTTGATAGTCCCGAAAACGAAGTTCTCGCGATATACGAATCAACCGTTGACGCTATGCTTGTCACCACGGCCGCTTCAGCAGAATTCCTCAGTTGGATACCGTACGATGACTTTAGCGCGGGTACAGGCGTGTTCGATCCGTTTAAATGGAAACCCGATGGATTGGACGGTGCGGACGAGCCCGTCATCGAAACCGGGAGAGTGAAGTTTAGTTCACCTGTATCCGGCGAGTCCGATGCCGAAGTTCAAATGGTCGGAAATGTCGATAATCTCTCTGTCTACGGTGCGCAGGCAGAATTCGAATTAGCGACGGGCAGCGCGGACGAGACGGCTGTCGGGATGTTTGTTTCGATTGGCGGCGGTGTCGAGGTTTGCGCCGCGGTGAAACGTGACGATAGCGATACGCCAACAAGAACGATTGTCTACGAAGTCTTTCAGATTACGCAGGGCGGAGGCGATACTATCTTGAAGGTTATTCCTTCACCGACTACGAATATACAGGCGGATACGCCATATCGAATTGGGGTTGTGATCACGCCGACAGCAGTACGATTCTACGTCAACGGTAATCTCGATGCAACGTTGCCAATCGACGATGCGAGCCTGAGTACCGTCGGATTGCAGACGTTCACCTCCGGACGCTTTTTTCTCGGCGGCGTCACTAACAGCAGCGCGCCGCTACTCGGCTATGCCGATAACGTTGAGGTACTTCGGGTACCGGTCGCCGGCGGACAGGTGCTGTCCGACGATTTCAGCTCACTCGCGACTGGAAGTAGTACAACCTTCGAAGGCCGTGCTAAATGGTCTGAGGCCGATGCGACTACTGGTGCCGTCATCGACGATAACGGGAACCGTTACCTGAGATTGGATACCAGAACGATTTCCGTTTCCGCGGCTCCGAAATTTATCGGTATTTTGGATTTCCCGGAATCGACTGCTCCGTCCGGCCCGTTTACGAACCTGACGGGTAACGCCGTAATCGGTGCGGACATGTCAGTCGACGTTCGCGTGCCTCCGGTTACCGGCGATTATCCGGTTTTTGTTCGATTTCTGGTTGGTGATTCGAAAGCACCCAACAACGAATTCGTCACACCTAATTTCCAAATCCCGACGGACAATGGATGGCATACGGTTTCGCTCAATGACCTGCGCCTCTTCGACCTGCGAAATCTGGACGGCAGCGCAGAGTTCTCCGGATTCTCAAATGAATTCGCAATCGAGTTCCTCGTGGGCTCCGGTGGAAACGGGCAGACACTCAGTATCGACGTTGACAATATCAATTTGACCCTGCCGATCGTCTATACGTGGGAAGACTATGATATGTTTACGGCCAATGACGGCGCTAATATTAATACCCCTAAATGGGATCTCGAAACGGACGGGACCGATGGACAGTTACCGGTTATAGAAGGTAACCGGGTAAAACTGTTTTCCACTGGGTCGTCCGAATCCGAAAGTATTCTTAAAATTAAAGAAACCGAAAGTCAAAATATATTCGCTCTTCAGACTGAATTGACTTTAGACAGCGGCACCGGGCTCGACACGACCGTCGATATTTTCGCTCCGATCGCGCACGCGAAAGACCCGCAAGACGATACGAATATGACTAATATTAATTTCGATGTATCTGCGTTTCTGAAAAACGATTCCTCTGGAAACGTGTCAGTCGGTTACCAGTTAAACAAGATCGTCGATAACGCCGGAACCTTCGTGTCAGATAGCACAGAAGGAGACCTCGATTCTCACGTAACGGGTCTGCAAAGGGGCGTTTCGTACAAGATCGCGATGATAATCACGCCCAAAAGAGTGGAATTGTTTCTGAACGGTATTGCTGACGGCGCATTTACCGTCGACGATCCAGCATTCAGGATGCTGGGTATAACGAGTTTTACGCCGGGGATTTTCAATATCGCGGGGGCCGGGAACACAAGTGCGGTGACGGCATTCGCGGATAATGCTGAAGTCCTGCGCTCCGGTAGTGCTCCGACCGGTGTTTATATCAATAAGTCCCGATTACATAAGCAAACCAGTTCAGCTGCTCCCGCAGTCAGCAGTCATGAATTATTCGCAAATTTCATGGGTGATTTCGCGAATACCAGCGCCGTTATCGTCGCGCCCGGGAAACTCCCCGAGACGTTCCCGATCTCACTTGATCCTGAGTTCTCCCGTGAATTCAACAGCCAAAGTGAGTTGGATGCTGCATTCCCCAACAGCGCCACGCCGTACGTGATCAACTTTTCCGGAGCGATTAACCAGTCATATAACCTGACGCTTAACGGCGATGCGTATCCGAATACCCCGGAGATTACCAATTACAACGAAGCTCAAGCTGTCGATCATACGCAGGCGTTTACAGTGACCTTTAATTCGTTCACGAATCCCGTGACTAATATGAGTTTCGTTGAGTTCTCCGTTGAAACACCGCAGGAAAACATCCTCGCAGGCGCGAACGTTCAGGATCCCACAACCTTCACTTCTTTCACGATTCCCGCGAACACGCTACAGGCGAATACCACTTATAACGCTTTCTTGCGCTTTTACACCTTTGTCGATAACCCGGGCGCGGGGCAGGGCGCGGCTTACGAGGCGACCGTTGACGCAACGTTAAAAACTCAGTAATGAGACTGCGAGCAGTCCCAATTCTCGGGTACTCTTAATTGATTTCGCGCGAGTTTTCGAAACCACCTGGGGAGCCTTGGGGTCACACCGAATGCCTCCCAACTTAAGGCCTCCAGATCCGATTTTTCGCTTCTGAGCGTGGGAGGCGCTGTCCCCAGCGGCGAATGTTGGTATATAGTCGAAACCGTTGGAGTTCACGCTTCAGCGTGGTATTTCTTACCAAGAACTCAAGAACCACGCTGAAGCGCGAACTCCAACATGCGCCTTAAACGAGTCACGTCTCCTTAACTTAGAGACATCGAGTTTAATACAGGACGACACTTTGACAGGAGAATTCTGGACCGGATAACCGCGACTCCGCTTGTGCGGAGAGGGCGGATGGTCTCAGCCGCCGGTATTTTGTGATGTCATGATTCGTGGCGGCTGAGGCCATCCGCCCTCCAATTGCTTGTTCCAGGAGCTTGTCTCATTTTCCCTCAAAACCGCCGAACTACCAAGGGAGCGTCGACCGACGCGCTTTCTGCCGTACAGCAGAATTAATACAAAAGGAAACTTGGGTTCGGAGGTATTTTGGTCCGGATAGCCGCGACTCTCGCTTGTGCGGAGAGTTCAAGCTTTAGCTTGCGGTAATACTGACTTACAAGCTAAAGCTTGAACTCCAAAAGCCGCCCAATCGAGCCGAAATCGAACGAGATAAACAGCCTCAAAATCGTTTAAGTTTTAAGGAGAAACAACCATGAAAAAACTCATTCTTGGCGCCGTTCTTGGCGGGCTTACCCTTCATATCTGGGGAGTAATTTCGTATATGGTATTGCCGTGGCATAACTGGCACTTACTGAAGTTCTCCAATGAAGCCGCTGTTGAATCGGTGATTCAAGCTAATGTCCCCGGAAACGGAATCTATATCCTCCCGAATTTTCCTCAGGGTACCGACGGTTTAAGCAAAGAAGAAAAGAAAGAACTGATGAAACAGGGGATGGAAAAACAGGAGGCTGGACCGTTCATTTTTGCTTCAATCCGAAAAAACGGCGTTCGCCCGATGGGTACCTCGATAGCGCTTGCGCTTTTAGGGTACATCGGCGCAGCAGGTCTCGCGACCTGGTTATTGTTGCAGACAACTATTCAGACGTTCGTCAAAAAGGTTTGGTTTATCAAATCGATCGCGCTTGCGTCCGTATTGATCATCGTTCTCCCGAACTGGATTTGGTGGGGATTCTCTAATGGGTTCACACTCGTTCAATTCCTGGATATTATGGTGGGATGGGGTTTGGCCGGCGCGGTCATTGCCAAAGTGACGACGGAGAAATCACGTGATACGCCAGAAGCGTAGTTGAACTGCTTGCAGTATATTTCACCAAGACTCCGCCGACTTGAATATCCAGACGACCGATTTTATTTTTTCCCAGCAACCCAGCAACCCAGCAACCCAGCAACTCAGCAACTCAGCAACCCAGCAATCCCTCAATCCATCAACTCAGCAAGGGGTATCCTTTTTATAGGGCATTTTTATTTTCAGGCACAAGGTGTGATGGAGTTGATGGTTATACGAAATATTTTCCCAGCATGTAAAGGCCAGCGTATATCTTAACATCGATAAGCTTGCCGTCATCCTGTTGCCCTGACAGCCAGTAACCTATATTCTGTAACGGTGCTTCGTGTACTACGATCAATTCCGATTCGGCACCACCACTTTCCGGCAATTTCATTGGATTGTGCGCTTGCATGAACGTGACCAGCTCCGTAGAAAGCCCGGAGCTGACCGGGCCGTAATTCATCTCCGTTACATATTCGGCGTGATGCCCTGTCTCTTCAAAGAGTTTACGGCCCGCAGCCTCTTCCACGGTCTCCCCCAGGTTCGATGCGTTATCGCTGACCAATCCCCCAGGTAACTCGATCACGTCGGACTGCATTGATTCACGATATTGTTCTACAAGAAGTAGCTTATTATCGCGAGTAACGCTGACGATCGAGACGACACCAGCGCAATTGATCCTCTCCACAAATTCCCATCCCTCGCGCTCAACGAAACGGATGAAACGGCCTTCGTGATGTATTTTTTTGTCAGATTTTGCGATATCCATCTTGTCTTGTCCGTCTCCTCCTTTAAGCCAGTTATCGCGCGTATTCCGGTGTATCCGTAGATTGGACACAATATCAGGGTAGTACCAGTCTATAATCTAGATTATATTAATATTTTGAAGGATTATCAATACTTACCCGTTTCGTTTACACCGGTCCCGCAATATGAGCGTAAGCCAGCTACACATCGAGAATCTACTGGACGAGCTACCGTTATCATCGGAATCGCAGTGCTCGTATTTCACTGAAAAACAGAGTCGTTCACGCCTGTTTCGTATTCAGAACACCCTCCCGCCAGAATTATTTGAAGTTGCTCTCAACAAGGGATATCGGCGATGCGGTGATGTTTACTATCAAATGGACTGTGCCCACTGTGATCTGTGCCGGAGTTATCGTATCAATATCGACGAATTTCGCCCCAGCACTTCCCAGCGACGCGTTCTGAGAAAGAACAAAGACATCCGATTCCAGGTAGTTTCCCCAATCCCGTCGCCGGAGAAGGAAGATATTTATTTGCGGTATCAATATGAGCAGCATTACGTAAAGGATATTGCAGCTGATGAGGATATCCCACATTTCGACCCGCACGAGCACATCACCACCATGCATTATCAAATGTATACGAACCATGGTCTAACGAAAGAGATCGAATTGTATTTGGATGATAAGCTCATAGGTTTCGGGATCATTGATCTAACGACCGTGTCGGTGTCCGCGGTTTATTTCGTGTTTGATCCTAATTATAAAAATCGTAGTCTTGGTACTTTCGCGATACTCAAGGGCGTCGAGTGGGCGAAGCAGGAGGCTTTCCATTTCTACCACCTTGGATTTTATATTCCCGGTCATCCTAAGATGGAGTACAAGAAAGGATTCGGTGCGGCCGCGATCTTAGATCGCAAATCCCGTACCTGGGTGCCGACAATGCGCGGCGGTCTGTAAGGTCGGAAAGTTGTCGTTTAATCCCACCGGTGGGTTTAGACTGATTAATTCATGCGATTCGTCGCGAGAGCGCTTAACTCGCTCATAATAAATCGATTAGAGAAAACTTGACGGCGAAAGTGAATAGTCATTCACTGAGATGTAAAGTTGAGCTAATCGGCTTATTTGAGCAGAGATTAGG
>JAJFLP010000039.1 GCA_021772635.1 Verrucomicrobiota bacterium
CCTGAATAATTCATCAGTATTATGCTGCAAACCCTAATCTCTGCTCAAATAAGCCGATTAGATCAACTTTACATCTCAGTGAATGAATATTCACTTTCGCCGTCAAGTTTTCTCTAATCGATTTATTATGAGCGAGTTAAGCGCTCTCGCGACGAATCGCATGAATTAATCAGGCTAGCGAGGCGCAACGTCAGAATCGAACTTCAGATTTACGCAGTCGTGTCGGGTTTGAAGTGGAAATGCGTTAGTTCACTCGAGTTGCCACTCAATCCCCCCACACCCGATAACCTCTTCCCAATGACGGACCGTAAAAAGAAACAGATTCCATGTCGTCCGGAACTTCCGTTGGAGATGAATTACGTCCCCGACATGGGTGAATTGCTTGGTGAAAAAACCTCGAACTCCGCTGACAATAAGGGATCAGGCGAGTTAACCAGTAAATCCCACGTCGCAACGTCACAATCCTATTCACCGGTTCATCAAATTCTGGAGGTCAATTCCCGCGATAGCATGGAATCGCTCATGGACCAATCGACGGACGAGCCGGAGAAATGTGAAACCCTCCATGTATCAGTCGCCGCCAAAGAAGACAACGTGATTCACGTGGAATGGGACCAGAGCTGTCGCGGAATTATCCGCCGCGAGCAAGCCGGCGAAAAAGAATGGGGACTGATCCAGGTCGGCGATGAGGTTGTCGCTGACTTAAAACTACCGGTCTTAAAGAATGAAATCCCAGAATTGGTATTGAGAAGAGTTGTTCAGCATAAACGCAGTTCAACCTCGATGAAACATGGTAGTCGTCACGCATCCGTTCGCGTACCTGCTCATTTTATTGTCGACGGCTCGAATGTGTGCCGAGGTTATTCAGGCATCCCCGGGAGATCATCATTGGCGCCGCTGCTGACCCTTGTCGCCGAACTTAGGAAACTGAAATCCACTTGCCAATGTATCTTTGACGCGAACGAACGTTATGTCCTTGGAAAGAATCGAGATGAGTCCGGAAGTGATCAGGTTTATGAATCGTTGTTGCGCGAGTTCCATGGAATCTTTCGTGAAGTCGCTAGTGCGTCTAACGCGGATGACACTATTCTTGCGTTAGCGGATAGAAATGATCTCGCAATTATAAGTAACGACCGGTTTAACAAATCAGCGGACAGGCACACCGATCAATATCCGTGGTTAATGATCGGGGAAAAGCGATTAATACAATGGAACGTCGAGGACGGACGACTCAATGTCCCGAAGTTGAACCTTTCGGTGCCCATGCGTCTTGATCTGCTCGCTATGATCGCCGAACTCCGCGCTTATCAGCGGGTAGTGAATTAACCACCGCCACGAAACTTCCGCGGTTCTAGCTTCGCGAGCACTCCGAAGGTGGATGGTCTAAACCGCTAGTGTGCTGACATCCTACTGTGTTACTGCAAGCGGTACCGCTACCGAACTTCCTAAATTATAAACCCAATATCCGCGTGTCGGCTCTAACTCACTCGCAACGGTCAGAGCGCCATCGTCCCAAGTCCAAACCGTAGAAGCAATATTTGCGCTCGCGAATACAGCGCCAACCGAATTATCGTCCGGAACTCGCGCGATTGATACCAGATTCCAGCCACTAGCCAGCAGAACTTGATAGACGTTGGGATCCGTGTCGTTCTCGAACTCCTGAAGACTACTGAAACCGTCTCCGTCGGTATCTTCATTCGGTCCACCGCTTGTCCCGCCGAAATGCTGTTGTTCCCAACTGTCGGCGATGCTATCTCCATCATCATCTACATACGTAACGGTGACGTATTCAACATCGTAACTATAGGTAATGTTGCTTCCAGCGGACCCGGCCGGTTGCAGATCACTCGAGTATGCCTCACTGAATGTCGATCTAGGCGCCCAGAAGTTCAGTCGCAGGGTCATCGGGTCGTCCGGAACAATTGTAGTCGCAGTATAAAGCAGCGTATCGTTTATGTACCACTCTGCTCTGTCTGCTAATAACCTGAACTTGTAGGTATTGAACTCGAGCACGTTCCAGTTACTGACCAACGTATTCATATCCGTCACTTGTCCTGCCCCCGGACTAATCTCACTGAAATCATCCCAGATCGCGAGCTTCACATTCGCAGAGGTCGAACTCACCGGGGTATTTATGAAATTCGAAAGAATTTCTATATCGATTTCGTCTGACGTTTCGGTCGCCTGGTCGAAACCGAATGTGAAGAAAGCAACGACAAGCCCGTTCTCCAGAGATGTATTCCATTTCAGTTGGACTTCGAACTCTAGCAACTGATTCTGCGAGAATTCCATTACCGTTTTTATTTCGGTGCCCAGAAACTCAGGCTGATCTACTGTGAGCCGATTGGGGTTGAAGGTCTCGAAACGCAATCTTGCCGCACCGCCGCTTAACACCGGAGTTAACCCCAACTGGCTGCGCCCAAGCAAATTAGTCCCGACCGTCCATTTCGAATTATCCAGGGTTTCGGTCGTGAAATCATCGTGAAATACGACCAGGTTCGCGGAGGCGATGGATGCCGAAGCGACGAGTAAGACCATAACGATCCGATATATGCAATGGTCGATCATTAAAGTAAAAGAGGGTAGCATTGACTTAGGGAATTTTAGAGTATACTGAGATTTTCACCATGAAGGACATCAAGAGCATGAAGGGAAATATATCAAATCGCAAATCGGCAATCGAAAATACACGAAGTTTCAAGCGAAGTCTAACTGGAGCTGTCAGAATCGAATCGGACGTGAATGGATCGCCTGTGTGCTTCCAGGGATTCAATAGATGCGAATTCCTCTATGGCACTGCGCTCCCGCCTAAGTGCGTCTTGGGTATACTGAATTACACTCATGCGCCGATAAAACTGGGATACCGTTAGCCCGCTAAAAAACCGGGCCGTCCCACTCGTTGGAAGCACGTGACTCGGGCCCGCCACGAAATCTCCCACCGGTTCGGGAGTCCAGGGCCCGAGAAATAATGCGCCGGCTGTCGTAATTTCTGCCCCGATCGATTCGCAGTCTGCTGTGATAATCTCCAGGTGCTCGGGCGCGAACTTATTCGCAACCTCAATCGCCTGGTTGAGGTCGACCGTATGAACTAAAGTTACCCCGCGCTCCAAGACTGCTTTGACAACCTCCTTCTTAGCCAGCGCGTTGCTTTGGCTTTCCAATTCCGCAACGACACGATCAACGAGTTCGGAAGAAGTCGTCACGAGGACGGCCAATTCATGACCTGATCCGTGCTCTGCCTGAGCAAGCATATCGGCGGCGATATAGGCAGGCTTGGCAGTGTCATCCGCAATGATCATCACCTCAGATGGGCCCGCGACCAAATCGAGCGACACCTGACCGTAAACCAGTCGCTTAGCGGCTGCCACATACGCATTCCCAGGACCAACTATTTTATCTACTTTGGAGACTGACTCCGTCCCGTAGGCCATCGCGGCAATCGCGTAAACCCCGCCAAGACGGTAAACTTCGCGGACACCTGCTAGGGACGCAGCGTATAAAATAGCGGGATGTACGACCTTGTCAGAGCCCACCGGGGTTGTCACCGCGATCTCTTCGACGCCGGCCGCATAGGCCAGCGTGACGGTATGCAGAACGGTTGAGATCAATGGTGTTGTCCCACCCGGTATGTAGGCACCGACACGACGAAGGGGGACGAATCTCTCACCGATCAGGACTCCGTCTCTCGGGGAACAATCCCAGGACTCCGGGCATGACTGTTTTGAGAAGGCAATGATATTATTGAAAGCGAAATCTACCGCATCACGAGTCGCGGCGGAAATCCTGTCGCCCGCTGTCGTGATCTCGTCTTCGCTAACTGAAAATTCGTCCGGGGTTAAATTGACATCGTCGAACCGGTTTGCATATTTTGCAACCGCCGCGTCACCATTCTCATGGACATCGCACAGAATCTCCCGGACCTGCAAATCAAGTTCGTCATTGATCGCAGTACGATCACATAGTTCGTCAATCATACGATTAAACTCGGGATTGATGTAACTAAGCTTTCTCATTTTCATTCCTTGGAGTCGAGACTCTTTAGTCACGATGATCAGGCGTTCGCGACCGCAATCTCGTAACCGCTTGCACCGTTTTCAAGAGCACAAGCAGCCGTCACCGGCTTTTCAAGTTCACTAAATACGCCACCACTCAGCACGTACTGACAAGCGCTATCAACCGAATCGACGTCGAAGTTACAGTCCATATAGGACTCACCCGGGGTCACGTGTTCATAGGTCGCTATATAGAAAGCGGTCCCTGCAGTAAGCGAGAATTCCTTTACGGCGAGGGATTGCTTCGTAACAGACCCCAGATACCCTGTCCCGGACTGGTTATCGACAATCGCCGCGATACGCGGGGTATCAAGCGCATCGTGCTCGTAATCATAGGTATGTAAGACGTTTATCAATATATCCCGCATCGCCTTACCATCCTTCAGCTGCGTTGCAATAGAATCCGTATGAGTTCCGTTACTTACCAAGGCGTATCGATCTATGACCGCCAGGCAGTTGTAAGCAATAAAAGGATTCTTCTTTATGTCATCCTCGAACCCTGCCCGCGGCATGATAGCGACGTTGTCGCCTATCGACCTGGCTTCGCGATTCGGAAAAGATCGCGATGAAACACGATAAAGCGCGGAAACTCTACCCCATACGGTTCTACCAATAGCTACGATTCGACCAACATACATCTTCGTCTCCCTTATCTTTTAAACTACAGAATCATTGATATCGAAATCGCCATCGGGTCTCGTGTGAGCGACGTTGTCGTACACGACTCACGTCAGGATCGGAGACAAGTCGATAGCGATACCGATTTCGATACCGAATTTAATGTGAAGTGTAAAGTTTCAAACGAACCTATAACCTGTGTCATGAGGTGACTATACCGCAAGCGGTACAATTTTCGGTCCGGATGACCCGTCCCGCATAAGCGAGGATCCCGATAGTGCGGGAAGACTCTTCCCGCATGAGCGTGGATTCCGTCTATATGGGACGCTTATGCGGTCCGCACGAGCGGACTCCGAGAATACGGTCCGGATGACCGAGACTCCGCTCTTGCGGAGAGAGATGACTTTGAATGTATTACCTAAGATCTATGTTGAGCCTAGCGAAATCCGCCGCGGTGGAAACGATTTTTCGAAAACTCGACTGCCAAGGGTCTAACATTAACGCCAAAATCACGACGCTACCCGTCGATCACAGAAATTAATCTTTAAATTCCAGATCGAAATCTAATTGGCTTTCCACCTCGCGCCACACATCTAAATCTTTATCATTGGCGATCACCGGGCAAAAACCGAACATCGCGTACAACGCGATCGCACGGATACGCTTGTTCAATGTGGAAAGATACGCTTGTTTATGACCGACCTCCTTCAACCGATGACACAATATCGACATCAGTGGCTTCGCAAGGCCGATTCCCTGGTTTTCCGGTACGATCGCAACCCAGTGCACTCTTCCATGTGATTCGCCGAATACGTTTGGATTAAACCAGGCAGTACCCGTTCCGACCTCCGCGCCGCTCGGGTCAACGATGTAACATTGCCGTTCAGTGAGTAGTTGCGGATCGTCGCCGAATGCACTTCTGAATAAATCCGGAGTAATCTTATTATACCGATCGGCGCGGGTCTGGATTGACTGCCATATATCCTCGTCTCCGCATTCGTACCATCGCACACGGTAGTTCGCCGGCAAGCTGTACTCCGGTATATCCGCCAGATCCTGGCGCACCATATATACAGGCGTCTTTTCCATTTCTAACCGTCAACTGGGTTCAACGTTCAAGGTTCAAAGTTTCGCGGTTAAAAGTAAAAAGGTCCCCCGTGGTTTTGGTTGTTTTCGGAACGTTCAAACGCTTAACCTCGAAACCGTGGAACAGTAAACGGGCTCCTTATTTTCAGGCGCCCGTACTTTCGAACTCAGAGACGTGGTGCCCGGACATTAATATATCTAAAGAATCGGGACCACAGTTGAATAACAGATCGATAACCGAGAGATTCGGACAAAATACGGATCCACGCTGTGGATACTCACGACATTCAAAGGACTGTATTAAACTCTTTATCGAATGACTTTCAAGCACTCCGAAATCGACGTAATCGCGTGAGTGTTTGCCGTGTAGATACGTTGATGACGCGGTTCGCTGACAAATATCAGCTATGAGATGCGACGCCTTTCCGCTCGCGCCAAGTTCACTGGCAATCTGTACCGGTGTGGAGATCTCGAGTTGCTCCCGGAATAATTTTATGATTGCTATATTCAAGTCGGCCAAGTACGTCCAGTTCTGCTGATATATTGACTCCAGACGCGGAAATATATCGACAAAATAGGGTGCCTTCCCATAGCTGACACGGATCGTTTTCAAGTGCTGCTTCACCCAGCCGGTGGTATTATTGATTTCGACCTCGTTGATCTTCTGATGAAAACGTCCGGACGTCAAGACAGGGACACTAAGCCAGAGTGAAGAACCATTCATCGACAAGATTCGATTCCTATTGTGAAATTCCTTCTTTACGTACTGTGTATTATCAACCAGGACGAACACATCCACACTGTTCATTTTCGCAAAATACCCACCATACGGCAAGTGATTTACCTGATGTCCGGCTACCACGCTCATGGTTGACGACTCCCTGTGAACACTTAAATGAGAACTATATCGCAAGCGGTACAATTTTCCGACGACTTTGAATGCAGTACCTAAGATCTATGTTGAGCCTAGCGAAATCCACCGCGGTGGAAACGATTTTTTTAACCGGCATAGCCACCTGGGCGACGCCTGGGCGAAAGCCTGAAGACGTTCGGTATACGTTAGTACTGCGTGTATACTGAGCATCTTCGAGTTTCGGCCCGGATTACCCGTCCCGCACGAGCGGACTCCGATGAATACGGAGAGAAATATCGTTCGGTATCTTATAGCTGATAAATTCACAGCCGGTTCTCTCAAGAGCCAAGAGAACCATCGAAAATACGTACGAATTAGGAAAAATGCAATCAGTCGCCCTGTCCTCCGATACGTTATTCATCGTGCGGTATCGGATGGCATCGCGTTAGCCTGATTAATTCACGCGATTCGTCACGAGAGAACTTAACTCGTTCATAATAAAACGATTGGAGAAGGCGCCACGGCGAAAGTGAATTTTCATTCACTAAGATGTGAAGTCAAGCCAATCGGTTTATTTGAGCAGAGATTAGGGCTCGTAGCAGAATACTGGTGAATTATTCAGGTTAGCCTGTAGCCAATGTCATTAAGTTAAGAATTTATACTGAAAGCAGTACAATTTTGGGTCCGGATTACCCGTCCCGCATAAGCGAGGATCCCGGTAGTGCGGGAAGACTCTTCACGCAAAAGCGTGGATCCCGTCCATACGGGACGCGTGTGCGGAGAGTGCGCGCTTTACCGCGGTATTTCTTACCGGAAACTTAAAAACCACGACCCTCGACTGCGTGGGCGCGAACTGTAACATACGCCTTGAACGTGCCTTGTCGCGTTAACTTAATACCATTGAGCCTGTACCCCGATGGATGATAGGCGAATTTGTTAAAGCCCCCCGGTTATCCTATCGAAATGTGGTTTGAAATCGAAAAATCTTTAAAGCGATCTTAATGGATGTATATTCCTATCGTGCAAGTCCCCGGCCGGCCGGTGTGACTCATTTTTCCGAACGTTGAACTCAATGTCTAATGCCGAGGTGCATCGATAATGAATATGTCATTAAGCGACGAATTCCTATCAAAACAACGACTATTAATCCTTGCTCCGCATGCGGACGACGAGGCATTCGGCTGCGCCGGAACAATGGCGAAAGTTAAAGATGCCGGCGGCGAGGTCTATGTTATGGTCTTCAGTGTCGGAGATCTGGACCACTATAACGCGGTGCACGGTCATGTAACCGGAGACACGCGAGCAAAAGAATTTGACGCCGTCGCGAAGTATCTGAGGGTCGATGATTACGAGATCATATTCAATGATACAGAAACCCATATGCGCCTCGACACGATACCCCGTCGCGACCTCATTCATATCATTGAGAAGACCAGTAAGTTAGCGCTCGACAGAATATCCCCGACGATGATCGCGCTTCCGGCAGTTTCTTATAACCAGGATCATGTTGCCGTATTCTACGCTGGGTTTACCGCATGCCGCGCGCACGATCCGCGCGTCAAGTCCTTCCCTGGAACAGTACTGGCTTACGACAACCCTACCCTGTTCTGGAATGTTGACCACGACAAGTTCCGACCGAATTTTTATGTCGATATATCCGATTACCTCGAAACGAAAGTAAAGGCGCTATCACTCCATAAATCGCAACTCCGGCCGCCGCCCCATCATCTGAGTATAGAGAGTATGGAATCACTGGCACGCGTTCGTGGTCATGAAATTTCTGCCACGGCCGCTGAAGCGTATATGTGCTATAGATTCGTCGTTTAACTTAAGGCTTCGCACGACGCCACCCGGACAGCTCCAGAAACACTCCCCTATATATGCCTGTTTTCACAAGTTCCATTCATATCTTTACCGACGGGTTCTGTGATATTCACAATCTCTCAGCACAGGTGGAATCGGGATTGAAAGGTACGAAATTAAGGCATGGTGTGGCTGTGATTTTCGCCCCGGGTGCGACCGCTGCGATTACCACGATAGAATTCGAAAGTGGCGCATTAAAGGATTTCGAAGCCGCGATTCAGAAGTTTGCGCCGGAAGGGATTCATTACCATCACGATTCACGGTGGCATGATGGAAACGGGTTTTCGCATGTACGCGCTGCATTTCTCGGACCATCCGTCTCCGTGCCCTTCGATGCAGGGAAACTGCTCCTTGGAACCTGGCAACAGATTATCCTCGTAGACTTCGACAACCGTCCGCGACACAGAGAGGTAATATTCCAGTTCATAGGGAACTAAACTGCAAGCAGTTGACGTTGGGGACGTCTTTAGTTTAATCACCCAAGAGATTCCGAACGATATTTCGAAAACCTGAGTGCAGTGGTAAAAATAGCGAGTCGTCTAAGGTCAAAGCGGATCGGCCAAGTATATTCCATTCCCACTTTGCTGGGTAAGCACGTGGCAAAGCGCAACAGCAATGGCATCCGTCGAGTGGTCGGGGATCTCGTCAATTTTGATTCCTGTCATCTGCGCAATTGTTAGTGCGACCTGGTCTTTAGTCGCACTACCATTACCAACGACGGCCTGCTTCGCTCTTCGTGGCGCATACTCGTACGTCACGATATTACCGCGTGCCAGGGCAGCGACGACCGCTCCACGGGCCATTCCCAGCACCATCGCGGTCTTCACATTACGAAAATAGAAACCTCCCTCTATCGACGCGATTTCAGGCTGAAAACTTTCGATGATCTGTTCAATTCCGCCGGATAAGCGACGTAAGCATTCACTTAACGGCATCTTTTGTTTATTGGTGATTACACCGCAGTCAATCACAGAGAATTGTTTGCCCTTTACTTCTATAACGCCGTATCCGGTGTTACGAAGTGCCGTATCGATTCCGATAATAATCATGTCGATTAAGTCTCAATGACCTTCAGCGCACGTGAGCGCGAGGTCGTTCACAAAACAAAGTAACTCTCTTCGAGCACTCAACGAACTCAGGCAGCCGAATTCTGCCACTCGCAGAATGAGATAGCTCATGAGAGGGGGGAACGGTGTCGGAGTATGACGGTACGCAGAGAATAGGCCCAGTGGTGGGATTCAAAATCACTCGGCGCTCAATTGCTCCATGATTCCGTCATCGATATCCGCGTTCGCGTAAACGTCCTTCACATCGTCATAATCCTCAAGGGTATCAAGTAACCGAAGGATCTGGCGTGCGGTAGAAGCATCGGAAATTGATACTTCATTGTCAGGAATCTGGACAATCCCGGATTCTACAGCAACGATACTCTGCTCTTCGAGGACCGTGACAATTTGATCGAACACTTCCGGCGCAGCTATAATCTCGGCGTGTTCGTCCGAAACACTTACATCGTCAACATCGATTCCGGCGTCGAAACAAATTTCCAGAAGATTTTCCTCGTCGGCAGCATCACCGGAGATTTCGAAACGTGCCTTTCGGTTAAATATCCAGGCAACCGCCCCGGTACTTGCCAGTGTCCCGTTCGCTTTCGTAAAAATGCTGCGGATGTCCGCAGCGGTACGATTGCGATTGTCTGATAAGCACTCCACCATCACCGCAACGCCGCCAGCAGCATATCCCTCGTAATTGAGCTCTTCCACGGCGGCTCCGCCTAGTTCGCCGGCCCCTTTCTTTATCGCCCGGTCTACGTTGTCGTTCGGCATATTCGCGTTCTTCGCAGCCGCAATTGCCGTTCGTAACCGGGGATTCGTGTCAGGATCTTTACCGCCAGTCTTAGCAGCGAGCATTAGTTCCTTACTAATCCGTGAAAAAGCTTTGCCACGTTTTGCATCCGTCGCCGCTTTCTTATGTTTAATGGTCGACCATTTATTATGTCCAGACATAATTCCATCCTTCTATCGTTTGACTCAAGCAGGTACTAGCCTGATCTATGCATCAATTTCGTTACGAGAGCTTTTAGCTGGCCTGAGATCAATGAGTTACGAAGGTTGTACGGCTGAAGAAATATTGAAATATCGGCTGGATCTCTTAGTCTAGTCCCGTGATCGCGGGATCGTACGTTCTTTGTAACTCATTTAGATTAGGCCTGATACATGCTCGCAGTAGAAACTTTATGCATAGATCAGGCTAGAGGCCCCCAACGGGGCTACGGGAATCCCCCTATTATATCGGATTCCAACGCGAAATACAATCCCCGTGTTTCCGGTATAAGTGTGCTTTTCGGAAAGGATTCCGATCGCCTTATACGGGCATGCGGCGGAGTATCGTTCGGGTTCTATTGCGCGTACTATTTCCGTCGGCCAGGTACTCGACTGCTTGCGGTATAGATTGGATGAATCTCCGGTTTCGGGTCTTTGTCGGCGATGTCTCCGGCCGTCGCGCGGTGGAATAGACTTTCTTTAAGAAGCCCAATCTCAATTATTATGCGATATCGAGGTTGTAAGGTCCGCGAGCCTGTCTATCTTTTTATTCACTCGCGTACACTTGATCTCGGTAATCAAAATTCAGGATAATACCTACTATGGAAAACGTCGTCATTATCGGCGCAGGGGCCGCTGGCTACACAGCTGCAATTTACACTGCCCGCGCTCGGCTTAATCCGCTAATGATCTCAGGCCCGATTCCTGGCGGACAGCTCACGCAGACTACGGACGTAGAGAATTTTCCGGGTTTCGCGGATGGTGTGCTCGGATTCGATTTAATGGAGGAGATGCGAAAACAAGCGAGTCGCTTCGATTGTCGCACGACGTCAGCCGTCGTCGAGTCGGTTAGTTTTCAACCTGGCGGTCCCCACGTACTTAAACTCGATAACGGAGATGAAATTGAGACTCGTTCTGTCATTATTGGCACGGGAGCGATACCGCGCTGGCTTGGACTGGAGTCCGAAGAAAAGTTAAAGAATAAAGGTGTTTCGTCGTGCGCAACCTGTGATGGCGCCTTCTTCCGCGATGTCCCGATTTGCGTGATCGGCGGTGGCGATTCGGCGATGGAGGAGGCCACGTTTTTAACAAAGTTCGCCAGCAAAGTCATCATTGTCCATAGGCGCGATCAATTTCGCGCGTCGAAGATTATGGTGGAGCGGGCGCTAGAGAATCCGAAAATTGAGGTTTCCTGGAATAGTGTCCCAGTAGAATTTCTTGATATAGAACAGGACAGGGTCACCGGACTTTCGGTAAGAGACGTTAACACCGGCGATCTTAAGACTATAGAATGCGGCGCGATTTTCGTCGCTATCGGACATATACCCAGCACTCAGGCGTTTGAAGGTCAAATCAAACTTGATGAAGACGGCTATATTGTTGTTGACGACGGCGGGGTAAGAACCAATATCACAGGCGTTTTCGCGGCCGGGGATTGTGTGGATAGAGTTTATCGGCAAGCCATCACCGCGGCAGGCATGGGTTGTCAGGCTGCAATCGACGCAGAGCGGTGGCTTGAGAGCATAGCTTAACAGGCCTTGGAAAACGGGCCATTAATGTAACACTAACGATTGATTACGAAATGAACTCCTCGGTCAAAATCGGAATTGAATTTATTAGCACGCGCGAAGTTTTCGAAAACTCACAGGCAATCGGGTACTCGAATAATTCGCCGATTTCCGAAAATCGACAGCTTGCGGTCATGTTTCAGCTCGGGTGGCGGAATTGGCAGACGCGCCAGGTTGAGGGCCTGGTGGGGTAAAACCCGTGCGGGTTCGACTCCCGCCTCGAGCACCATATTAAAATTTCAGATTTTAGATTGGGTGTTTTGGCCGCAGACCAAAGCGAGACCGGCTACTGCAAATTGACACCAAGCCGAATCAGCAAGACCGCCGCAGACAACCAATACTCACCGTTATGGAATGTGGGTATTTAGGCTATTGTCCCGGTCATCTCACCTCCGTCAACCTTTTCCAGTCGAACGGGGACTACTTCGTTCTTTAAGTTCGAATCTGATTTTACCCTGACACGAATAAAGTTGTCCGTTACACCGGTCCACTCTGTTTTCTTTTGTTCGAAAAGTACCGATACAGTTGTTCCTAGAAAACGCTCCATATATCGCTGCCGCTTCCTATGACTCAGTTCACGCAGGACGCGGCTTCGCCTTTTTATTTCCACTGGGCTAACCTGGCCGTCGAACAACTTACTTTTCGCGTCTTCACGCTCGGAGTAACTAAACACGTGAAAATAGTTCAACGGTAATTCGGTAAGCAGATCCAGGGTCTCCTCGAAATGCGTATCGGTTTCTCCGGGATAGCCAACGATTACATCAGTCCCAAGACAAACCTCCGGTACAGACTTGAACGCCTCGTTTATGAATTCGCGGTAATCTGCGACAGTATATCGACGATTCATTTTAAATAACAACTCATCGCTTCCGCTCTGAAGCGGAACGTGGAGGAATCTGCAGAGGTTTGTTCTTCCCATGCGCGCAAAGAGCGCATCTGGAATTGTGGTAGGTTCGATGGATGAGATTCTAACGCGTGCAAGACCATTGACGCCCTCTAACTCATCAACGATGTCGAGGAATTGCTTGCCGTCGTGTTCGTAGGTACCTATGTTGACGCCGGTTAACACAATCTCTTTATGGCCAGCGGCGGCCAGATTCTTGGCTTCGCGAATCAGATCCCAAAACTCGCGACTCCGTGCGCGACCACGAGCATACGGGATTACACAAAAGAAACAGTGGAAGTCACAGCCATCCTGAATCTTTAGATTCGCTCGCGTGTGGCGGGAATCGATTCCGTCATTTGCAATCGTAAAACTTTTCGCAGAAATCGGGTCCACAATAGTCCGAGCATCAGGCGAATGGACGCCCTCGTCTATTATCGAGACAAGATCCATTTTACGCGCGTTTCCCACAACCCACTGAACATTGGGTAGCGCCGCAAGTTTTTCCGCTTGCAACTGCGCTTGGCAGCCAATTAGGGCGATTTTTGTGTTGGGGCTCGTCCTCGCAATTCGATTAACCAATTTGCGTGTGTCCTGATCGCCGTTCGCAGTCACCGTACACGTGTTAATGACAGCTACATCCGACGATTCGCTACGATCTGATATCGCGTAGCCGCGGCGGGCGAAGCTGTTCGATATGGATGCTGTTTCTGCTTGATTTAAGCGACATCCGAATGTATGAAATGATACTTTCTTGGTCATTGCCTGCGATCCTAAAAATTCCATAAATCTTAAGGTTTTTTCTGCCGCGGTATCGCTGCTATCGAAATCCTGAGTCACGATAGAGATTCGGGTAGCGAACCTTTAGCGTGAACATTGGTAGTAGTTCCGAACGCACAATCGTAAAGACATCTTTGAAATACAAAAACGAGTATTATACTATACTGCAAGCAGTACAATTTTCGGATGACATTGGATGAATTAGCCAAGCGATTTCGAACAGTATTTCGAAAACCTAATGAGATTCGGTATATATTAGTGCTGTACAGAAAACCGGGACTCGTTTCAAGCTTCGGTTCCGGTATAATTTGAAGACAGCGATATTGTAGCGAGAAAAAGGAGATCTTCAACAAGATGAACCGTGAAAGTTTATATCTGGGCCACCTCTGTAAGTACATTTACATCTTGTTTCTATCTGTTTTCTGCGTCATGTCATCCGGATGCAATTTCCTTGACCTGTTCAAAAGCAACAAAAAACAGGTTATGCGTCAGATCGATAAAATGAAGGCATCGGTAAACAGCGCGCAATGGAATGTTATTGAGACAATGATGACCGATGATTTTACGTGGACGACCAACGAAAACACCACGTATACGAAAACCCGAATGCTAGGAAGAACCGTTAACCTTGGGAAAAAATATTTTCAGGCGTCAATCGACGATTTGCCAAAGAATCGAGTCGCATATTACACATCCGTCGATGAAATCAAGAAAATCAGTAAGACCCGCTATTTTGTCGTTGTCAACTCAAGGATGAAAATCCGGGTGGGTACGTCGGGCACAGAAAATATAAATTGGACATCCCAACACACATGGGTCCTGCAAGATGGGAAATGGCTAGTGTCGTCGATTAAAGATATAACTGACAAGAAGGGAAACGGCGGGACAATCTTCGAATCTAATCCGACGGTGCAGCCTAAATCGAAAAAACGACGTCCCAGGAAAAAATAGACCGCGTGCAGTCGAGTTGAAAAGTGTTTTGTTCCATAGTATTTTTTGATTGCATACCGAAAGTCTTCATCCCGCATGCGGGACAAAATATTGTTTCCACCGCGGCGGATTTCGCTAGGCTCAACATAGATCTTAGGTAATGAATTCAAAGTCGTCCAAAATTGTACTGCTTGTTTCTTAATCCCGATTCAGGATGTCCGAGACTCGTCCCGCATGAGCGAGGATCCCGATAGTACGGGACGCTTATGCGGTCCGCGCGAGCGGACTCCGAGAATACGGTTCGGATTACCGAGACTCCGCTAATGCGGAGAGAGAGATCGTGGGCAGTATATTTACGAATCATAGCGGTTTTATCCGAACCGCGATTAACTTATAATTTTTCTCAAGAGGAGAACTCTATTATGTCACATGAACTGCCTGCGCTTCCTTACGCATATGATGCATTGGAACCCCATATAGACGAGGCGACGATGCGCATTCACCACGATAAACATCACGCCGGCTACACCGCAAAGTTGAACGATGCGATTAAAGATACGAAATTCGCGTGTACCCCGTTGGCTGTAATGTTGTCAGGTTTAGATCGTATTCCCGAGGACATTCGCGGCGCCATACGAAATAACGGCGGCGGCTACGTCAATCACAGTCTGTTTTGGGATACATTAAGTCCGGATGGGGGGGGCGAACCCACAGGAAATCTCGCAACTGAAATCGACGCTGCGTTCGGGTGTTTCGCTGATTTCAAAGAAAAATTTAACACCGCGGCGGCAACGCGGTTCGGAAGCGGTTGGGCTTGGTTAGTATTAAAGGACTGTTCATCGTTGGTCGTATACAGTACGCCGAACCAGGATAGCCCGTTTATCACGGGTGACACACCGTTGCTGGGCTTGGACGTATGGGAGCACGCATACTACCTGAAATACCAGAACCGGCGACCGGATTATATAGAAGCTTTTTGGAACGTTGTTAATTGGGCGAGAGTTTCAGAGAGACTGGTTGGCGCGAGGACGGATCTGGATATGACGTCATACTAATACAGCCGTGTACGAACACCTCTGTATCGGTGGTAACGGGCATGCCCTTACTCGCCCGAATTTCTACTGCGAAGTCGTATATCATCTGACCTTAAAGACTTACAAAGAACCTAAGAGTTGCGAAGGTTGTACGGCTGAAGAAATATTAAATATCGGCTGGATCTCTTAGTCTAGCCTGATTAATTCATGCGATTCGTCGCGAGAGCGCTTAACTCGCTCATAATAAATCGATTAGAGAAAACTTGACGGCGAAAGTGAATAGTCATTCACTGAGATGTAAAGTTGAGCTAATCGGCTTATTTGAGCAGAGATTAGG
>JAJFLP010000040.1 GCA_021772635.1 Verrucomicrobiota bacterium
ATAATGGTTCAACGGACGCGTGCGGCGTCACGCTTTCGGTGTTGCCATTGAGTTTCACGTGTGCGAATGTTGGCACGAACCAGGTTACGCTGACCGTTACGGATAATAATAACAATACGTCCAGCTGTACGGGCGCGGTAACGGTCGAGGATAACGTGGCGCCGACCTCTCTGTGTAAGGACGTGACGGTGCAGTTGGACGCGTCGGGCGATGCGACAATCTCAACGACGGAGATCGATGCGACGTCAACGGACGCGTGCGGGATCAGTTCAGTGACACTGTCACCGTCGAACTTTACCTGTGTGAACGTGGGTACGAATACGGTGACGTTGACGGTGACGGATAGTTTCAGCAACACGTCGAGCTGCACGGGTTCGGTCACGGTTCAGGATAATGTAGATCCGACGTCGCTGTGTAATAACGTGACGGTGCAGCTAGACGGTGCAGGCACCGTTAGTCTAAATGCTTCCTCAATTGATGTTGGCTCAACGGACGCGTGCGGGATCAGTTCAGTGACACTCTCACCGTCGAGCTTTACCTGTGTGAACGTGGGTACGAATTCGGTGACGTTGACGGTGACGGATAGTTTCAGCAACACGTCGAGCTGTACGGGCGCGGTGACGGTTGAGGACAATGTCGCGCCGACCTCTCTGTGTAAGGACGTGACGGTGCAGTTGGACGCGTCGGGCGATGCGACAATCTCAACGACGGAGATCGATGCGACGTCTACGGACGCATGCGGGATCAGCGATATTTCGGTGTCGCCATCAAGCTTTAGCTGTGTGGATGTAGGAACGAACGCGGTGACGCTGACGGTGACGGATAATAATAACAATACGTCCAGCTGTACGGGCTCCGTGACGGTCGAGGATAACGTAGCGCCGACGGCACTATGCAATGATGTAACGGTACAGCTTGATGCGTCGGGTGATGCGACGATCTCCACGACGGAAATTGATGCGGGATCGACCGACGCGTGCGGGATCGCGAGTTTAGCGGTCAGTCCAAGCAGTTTGCCGAATTGTACCGTTGGAGACACCGTTGTAACCCTGACGGTGACGGATAATAATAGCAATACATCAAGTTGTACTGCTACTGTAACGGCCGAAACAACCGTTGATGTAAGTATCTCGACGGTTACGACTGCGACAGGCGCCGAAACGACTGCAGCAACCGGTGACGCAATTGGCACAGATCGCGGACGTGAGTGTAATTGGGTAACAGCCACGGTTGCCGTTGGTAACCTCTGTTTCGATATGCAGCAGCTCGTATTTGCGATAACATGGGATAAAGCCGCCCTCCCATTGAGTCTAATTACAGATTCTTTGACCACAGTCGGTAACCGTATAAACACGACGTCTGTAAATCCAGCGGATGACAGTTTCAGCGTAATCGACGACCCCCAAAACGGACGAATCTTTATTTCGATCGACAGCCCCTTTGGGACCAGTGCGGCCATTACAGCTGGCACGGGAGATATTCTATCCGTTAAATTTAGAGTCGATAAAGGAGCGACAGTCACTGCACATAACCTGAATGTTGGGGTAGTCTTTGCGACCACCACCCGGGGACTTGAGACGGCGACAACCACCACAGCGAAATCATTGGATGTGGATACCTGCTACTACAATCTCGACGTTGATGAGGACGGCGAAGTCAAATTCAACCAGGATGGCGTCTATATTTATCGCGTATTAAAGTATGCCAAGTTCGGGGGATTGATTCCGATCGTTCCCGCGACGGAGCGCGCAAGCACAACCGGTCAGTTTATTAAGAGTGACGACGAGATAATTGCCAGAGTGAATGCCTTAAATTTTCACTCAGACAGCAGCCAACCTGGTATCAACGATGGTCTGAATGTCGACGGAAAGACTGGAAGTACAACGACTGTGGCCACGGACAGCAGCAGCTCGGCTGCAACCGCAGCACGGGATGGTGTATATATCTATAGATATCTCCGCGAGCTAGTCTTGACTTTAGGGCTTGACACCGTACCGGGTACCCATACAGACAATGCCACCGTCCCGATTAACGCGGCTATAGACGCGTACATCAGCGGCACGCTAAATATAAAAATCTGTGCGACGAGCGGCCTTGCGGCTGGCGCTGATAATCCGGGTGATGACGACGGGTCCGTTCCAGCGCATCTTGAGATCGTCAATACCAGCACCGTTGATGGTACAGCAGAGATCTGCATTTGGTTTGACGAAGCGCTTCGTGCGGTGAATGATCACTTGCTGGCTGAAAACGCTGATCTTAGCGCACTAACCTTGGCATTGCACAAAACACCGTCAGGAAGTGGTTCGGAGTCGGAGATTACTGGTTTTACAATCGATACGCGAGCGATTGACGCGACCAATCGGAAGATCACATTGACGATCAGTTCAGGCACAATCGATACCGAGCTCAACCTAAGCAGCGGCGACCAAATTCGAGCAGTGCTCGGTGGGGTTACTGCACTTGAGGATGTGAATCGCAATTCAATTCAGTCCAATAGCAACTTGATTCACGACGAATTCTAATCGAGACAATTGTTGGGAAACAAAGTTCAGAGACGGCGCTTCTAATTAGCTTTGGAAGCGCCGTTTTTTTTGGCAAAATACGGTGCTTTCATCATGCCTGTGTCGTGATCGAGTTAGGGCGGGGGGTTACTTACTCGGAACGTTGGTCGAGTGCAGGTGTCTATTTTACGTAGGCGTGCTTGGACCCCGGGATTGCGGTTTCTACAGGATTTTATACTACCCACGATCTCTCCGCATAAGCGAGAGTCTCGGACATTCTGAATCGGGATTAGCCGTCCTGCATAAACGAGGGTCCCGTCAATACCGGACGCTTATGCGGAGAGAGACAACTTTGAATTAGTCAGCCGAGAGATATCGAACGATACTCCCAAAAACCTGAAGATGTTCGGCATAATTGAGGAGGTTTGGGTTCGTGAACTCTTGGAGTTCAGGCTTTAGTTTGTTAATTATCCACTTTGGAAGACGGCAACAAGCTTAAGCTTGAACTCCAAAAGAGCTGTAACCAATGTCGTTTCTCGTTTAATCCGCTGTGCGGAGGCAGTTGGTCTTGCGGTTAAACTATCGGTATCAAAAACACGATCGGATCTTGCGGGTGTTCTGCGATCCAGCAGAATCGCAATCGTGTGAGTGCGTCAGGAGTGGAAGGGGACTGCACGCGGCGCGACTCATGTGTGGATCGAAGGTAGTCCGGAAGCGAATAGCGTTAATCTTGGCGAGAGTTCGACCCGATTATTATATTTATACCGCAAGCGGTACAATTTTCGGACGACTTCGAAATGATTACGTAAAAGACTCCGACCGATTTTTCGAAAACCTGAAGACGTTTGGTATAGTATCGACAGCATCTATATCGGCGGGAATGCGATTCTTCAATACTGTCTTAGAATTGATTTGAAACGTTTGAGGACCTATGAAATCTGAATTTAAGATTGCCCTTTATGGTCTAATAGGCTTGGGGCTTGGCGTCGTTTTTTTCTTCATTTGTCTGATGTTCAAATCACCCGAAAAATCCGTTGAAGAAGGACTCAGAAAAACGCATTCCACTTCACCGGAAGCACCGGTTTCGGAAGATGCCGCGTCGTCTGATGGGAGCGGATTGAGGGCGGAGGGGCGTTTATTTCACGAGAGCGCTGAACCGGCGAGTAGCTCAGAGACCGAAGTCGATGGAGTGCAGGAAGTGATCGACAAGATTTACTCAGAAGAGTTCAGTCAAAGCGACGTGTCGCCTGAGAAAATGAAAGTTTCGATGGATCTTGGTGAGTATACGGTGGACGAGGGGGACGAAATTGAATTTGGACTGAAGATGAGCGCCCCTGCACTTGAGAGTTTGACTGTATTAATGGAGTATGATTCGACCATGCTGGAATACGTCAAGGACAGTGCCAAGGCGAAGGGAAAAGCGTTTCGGAATGGAATTGAATTCTACGCAGACGATAAGAAAGGTCAGATGGTTCTTATCAACGCTGGAATTCCGGGAGCGAAGAACATAAATGGCGTCGAAGAAACAGAAATCGTAACTTTCCGCATGCGGTCGAAGAAAGCCGGTAAAACGAAGCTTGAGTGTCCGACTAACGCGATTAGCTTCGTAAACGGTCGTGGCAACGAGATCGATAACTACAGTATCAACGGCGGGTTTATCACGATTCGTTGAGTTCCTGAATTAGTTCACTATTCCGTTATCCTCAGAGCCTATATAAGTAGGATTTGAAGCGAACTAAGCACTCTCGAAATAAAACCGTATGATTTTATCAGGCTAACGTGTCGTTTCCTTTCATGTTTTCCCGCCCGAGAAGAGCCTTCCCGTAATAGTTCTGCCTGTTGTTTCGTAGTACTGAGATAATGCAAAAAGGTGTGTTTATGCTGTTTATGCGAAAAGTCATTCTGTGTCTGTGTTTTCTTGGTGTTTCTGTATACTCCGAAACCGTCATTACGGTGGGCCTCGAGAAAGACAGCGGGATATTGGAAGTCGGCGAGAAAGTTGATCTTACCGTTTACGTAAATAGCCCCGGGTTAAAGCTGTTAAGTGCCGTGCTGAACTTTGATTCCGATAGGCTCGAATTTGTAAGAGAGAGCCTTAGGGTAGGTCCTACAATCAAAAACTTCGAAGTTGTCACTCCTGATCAAAATTCACGTAAGGCGGGTCAGATTGTATTCCTTACGGACTGTTTTCTTCAGGACGAGTTGTGTGTGGGCTCCGCCGCGGAAGCGAACAAAGAAGCCGAATTACTTTTTCGTATGACTTTACGAGCGACAGCGGTCGGGGAGTCGCGAATCGAAATCGATGAGAAGCGACTTGTTGCTTTCTCTGAGGGAAACCAGCAAGAACGCATCTCGGTCGATCCAGGCGGCATATCTATTCGAACAAGCGAATAAGCCAGGAAGATTGGGAGCGCTTTCGGGACAGTAGGTGGGCGAGTAAATGAGTACTTTCAAGATTAATAAACGACCAGGAATTCGTTGGGTTAGTCGAAGCATTAGTTTCCTTTCGGTTTCATCGTGTTCAATACACTTCATTCTGTTCGTAGCTATGGCCGCACCGCTCGCCTTCGATGCACGGTCTGCGACGATTCTCTCTGTAACGTTACCCGCCAACCCCGATCAACTGGAAATCGATACAACGATTGATATAACAGTCAACGTGGACAGTCCTGACCTTCAATTGCTAGGCTTTAAACTAAATTTTGATGAGTCGATCTTGGAGTTCGTCGACGGAAGTTTCACCCCAGCATCATCTGGAGTGGAGACAGGAGATTTCGGTGATATTATTCTGCCGGGAGATCCAGGTTCACAGGATTCCGGACAGATCATTTTTCTATCGGATTGCGGGACTTTCACTACTTGCATTTCTGATCGCAATTTGGGTGCGGATCTGCTATTCAGTTTCAAACTAGTTACCATTGATTCCGGGCAATCTTCAATAGCGTTGTCTTCAATTTCAGCTTTTAATACGCAGAATATGGAGGAGGCCACCCAAGGGCCAAATCCTAATGATACTGTCACCATCGTCGATAACACGCCACCAACAGCCTCTTGCCAGGATGTGACAGTGCAGCTGGATGGGGCCGGATCTGGAAGCGTTAGCGGGCCGAGCGTTGATAACGGATCAACGGACAGATTCGGGATTCAGTCGCTCTCACTCGCACCCTCGAGTTTCACGTGTGCGAATGTTGGAACGAACGCAGTGACGTTAACGGTGACGGATAGTAATAGCAACACGTCGAGTTGTACCGCATCCGTGACGGTTGAGGATACGGTTGAGCCCGTGGGGACATGTCAGGCCGCGACGGTGCAGTTGACGTCAGCCGGTGGTGTAATGATTTCGCCCGATGATGTGAATGTCGGGCAGACGTGCGACCTTAGTATTTTAGTGGTGTCGCCCTCGAATTTCACTTGTGCGAATATCGGAACGAATACGGTGACTCTGACGGTGACGGACAACAGCAGTAACACGTCGAGCTGTACCGCATCGGTCGCGATCCAGGATAACGTGGAACCGACGTCGCTGTGCAATAACGTAACGGTACAGCTGAATGCTGCAGGCACCGCCAGCCTCAGTACGCCTGCTGTAGACGCGGGATCAACGGACGCGTGCGGAATCAGTTCGGTAACCGTATCGCCGTCAAGTTTTACCTGTGCGAATGTGGGCACGAACTCGGTGACGCTGACCGTAACGGATAGTAATAGCAACACGTCGAGCTGTACGGGTTCGGTAACGGTTCAGGATACAACCGTCCCGACAGCGACGTGTCAGGATGCGACGGTGCAATTGAGCACTGCAGGCAGTGCCGCTCTTGACTCTACGACAGTTAATGCTGGCTCGACGGACGCGTGCGGGATCAGTTCAGTGACACTGTCACCGTCGAACTTTACCTGTGTGAACGTGGGTACGAATACGGTGACGTTGACGGTAACGGATAGTAATACCAACACGTCTAACTGTACGTCCGCAGTGACAGTAGAAGACAATATCGATCCAGAGCCGATGTGCCAGGCAGTGACGATTCAATTAGACTCATCAGGCAACGGAATCGTTGATGCCGGCGAAGTGAATAATGGTTCAACGGACGCGTGCGGCGTCACGCTTTCGGTGTTGCCATTGAGTTTCACGTGTGCGAATGTTGGCACGAACCAGGTTACGCTGACCGTTACGGATAATAATAACAATACGGCCAGCTGTACGGGCGCGGTAACGGTCGAGGATAACGTAGCGCCAACCTCTCTGTGTAAGAATGTAACGGTCCAGTTGGACGCGTCGGGCGATGCGACAATATCGACGACGGAGATCGATGCGACGTTAACGGATGCGTGCGGGATCAGTTCAGTGACACTCTCACCGTCGAGCTTTACCTGTGTGAACGTGGGTACGAATACGGTGACATTGACGGTGACGGATAGTTTCAGCAACACGTCGAGCTGTACTGCGTCGGTAACCGCGCAGGATATCGTGGTGCCAACGGCGTTGTGCCAGGCTATTACGATACAGCTTGACAGCACAGGTAGCGCAACGATTTCCGGCGCTAATGTGGACGCGGGTTCGACCGATGCGTGTGGAATCGCAAGCTTGGCGGTTACTCCATCAAGTTTCGCGTGCGCGGACGCGGGCACAGACCATGTGGTGTTACTTACGGTGGTGGATGAAAACGGCAATATAGGTGAGTGCTCGACCACGGTTCATGTTGAGGGGTGGTCAATTGACCTCGATTTGTCCGCGGGGTGGAATCTCATTTCGTTTCCAGGCCGACCGTTTCGTTTTGATTTCCTGGATGCTATTATTGGATCTGTCTGGGGATGGGACATGAACTCGTTGAGTGCGGTCACGCGCGGCCAAATATCGGGAAATCATGGTTACTGGATGTATACTCGTCTGGACCCGGAAAGCGTGGTTGTTTGCGGTCGCACGGTTGATTCGTCAGCGTCATTAGTCGACGGATGGAACTTGATCGGTGTCGTCAGCGATACTCCGATCGATATGTTGTCGCAAGCATATACCATTCGAAAACCGGTATGGCGTTGGTCGGGTGACCAGTTTATACCGGAGAGTGATGTCTTGCGTTCAATAGTCGGTTACTGGGTGTTCGCAGTACCGCTACCGGGTAACTAGTACAAATCCAGCGAACTTTTCGTTGGATTTTCTTCGTACTCGTACTGGTAATCATAATCCCTTTGTAAATTTCACCTCGAAAACCAGAAAGATTACGATTACTAATCGGAATGTTCGCTTATTTTAGGACTAACCTGATCTCAAAATATTTCAGTATTCTTCACCCCCAAAAACCGCCACAACTCGTTTCGCCCGAGACAAAGTCAGTGGTGACAACCGACGGGCAACCGCCTTCGAAATATTGAGTTCCATCAGAGGGTTCCATTCCGTGATGTTTACAGCGGGCCGGTTGATTATTTGTTGGACGGAACCTATAATAGTAATCGCTTGTCCCAAGGGTATGTTTTTTGAAAATAACGGTATTTCTTACGTAAAGCGTGGCGGCCACCCTATGCGTGGGTATCTTTTTGGCCATGTTTAACCCCAAATCGTTACTTAAGTTTGCCGACCAGTCAGCTACTTTATAGCAGCCGAAATTGCTGTTCCAGGAAAGGAGCTGGATAATACTCGACCCCCCAACCGTTAACAGTCAATAAGAATTTCATAGAGGTATTACAATGAATAGAAACCGGTTTCGAAAATGTTTTTCAGTACTCACGTTAATTGTTTTTATCGAAGGGTTCACTGTCCTGGGCGGTCCTACACTGACCGTCACGCCGGAAGTCTACGATTTTGGTGATCAAGAAATCAATACAGGCGCGTTTGATTACGAATTCGTAGTCACAAATTCGGGGGACGAGCTGCTTAGGATTTTGCGGGTAAGGCCCGACTGTGGCTGTACAACGGCAGAACTGGCAGAGACTGAGATCCTGCCTGGCGGGGAAGTCACTATTAGTGGTACGGTCAAGACACTCGGTAGAGAAGGTTCGTTCAAGAAGGGATTATTGGTTTCGTCGAATGATTCCGATAGACCTCAAGTATACTTGCCGATAAAGATTTCCCTGCCGGCGACTCCTCGGAATGAAGGGATTTTTCTCAAACGGCGGGTTGTCCAGGGTCGTGCCAGAAAAGAAGGTACCGGCAGCGCTCGTTTTCTTCTATCGAATCGAGTGGAGACTTGTACTGTAAATATTGTTGGGCCTGAAGGGTGGAGGGTTACCGGAAGGGGAAGGTTTTCCCTTACGACAGGGAGCAATTTTGTCATCTCAATCGGTGGTCCGTTATTAGCGGCATTCGATGAGGCGGAGGTCCCCGTCTATTTCCGCACTGACCATCCGGATTATCCAGAGGTTGAGGGGACGATAAAGTTTCCGAAGTTCGATCCGGAGTTGCTTGAGCTATTGAACCCCGGTGAGGAGGAATCGGAGGCTCCTGCTGAAGAACCCGAGACGGTTGAAGGGGAATCAGCAGTTGATGGGGCTGACAGAGGATTAGATGTTGATCTTAAAGGTATCATCACGGAAAAAGGCGGGATTGGCGATGGCTCCGGCAATGGGAATTCGGCAGTTTCCGAGCCTGGTTCGGATATTGTTAACAGGATGGAGAACGATCGAGTTAAAAGTACGGTTAAAGGTACAATTATTCCAGTAGAGTCTGACAATTCCAGCTTAGATCTGAGCGATTCCGACGAGCGAGATCGCGAAGGAGTAAAGGTTGAGGCAATCCTCAACGCAGGAGATGACGATCGACCGATCTTATCCATTGAGAATACATCGCCCGCGGCGATTCCGGTAGACGAACAAAGCGACGTCGAGGATAAATCCACTATTGGAGTTGATATTCCGTTAGAATCGGACGACGACTCACCACCGGTCGAGATAAATGCCGACGGCGAATAGATCGGAAGTTTTATCACCGCACCGACCGGGAGTTTGTACGCTTACTGATTTCTTACAAATCGAAAGACAGATGACTTTGGGTTAATCACGCAGGAGATTCCAGCCGATTTCTTTAACCGGCATTATGTCGTGCGAAGGCCGACCTCAGTGACCGCGGAAATCACCTCTTGCAAATCCGTGAGAAGTATGAAAGACACCATTAAAGTCGTTGTTAAAGTCCTAATTCCGATCGCGCTCGCAGTTCTCGTCGTCACGACTTATAATTCCGACGACAGAAAAAATACTGCCTCCGACCGACCAACGGTTCCCGATGGAGATCGCGCGGAACGTATTCCCAATGCACCCCTCCCGAGTACGGTAAAGACGGAGTCGAGGAAAGTACGGAGTCGTCGATCAAGTGTGCCGAAAACGATATCTCGATCAAGAATAAGGTCGACTTCCCGCGATCTCGACAGTCGGACCGAATCCCCGGATTACTCGCGACCTGCGACACGAGGGCCGGATTTTCAGCAGATCTATGAGGAACAGTTGGAGGTGGCGCGCGAGAAAATGGGAGAGGTCCTCGATGTCAGCGACCGAAATCAACGCAATCGCTTACTCAGGGAATTCGCGATTACCCTCGCGACGGAGAATCCCGAATTGGTTGAGACGCTTATCCATGAGATTCCGAATCGCAAGGGAAGCGCTGCATTCGGAGACGGATATGTCTTTGTCCGACACTTCAGTACCAAACTTGCCCGCGATAACCCCGGCCTGGCTATAGAATTGTCAAAGGAATTCCCCCCGAAATTGAAGGGGTATTTGTACAATTTCACTGCTAGTCAGTGGGTCAAAGACGATCCGAATGCCGTATTTTCCTGGCTTGATGGGCTTGAGCCTAATGATGGTTACCGCAAGAACGCGATCGCCGGCATCAGTGCCGAGCTGAATCGCGGAGATCCAGCGGGTGTCGCAGGTGAATGGGCAGCAAGTATCGCTCAGCGGCCCGATGGCGATAATTATAGTCGTTATGTATTGGGACTTTGGGGAAAGTCAGATCCGCAGGCTGTATACGAGTGGGCAAGCAAATTGGAAGATGCCGGGAGACGAGACAGCGCGTACCTAACGTTAGCGCAAACGATCGCGGCCACTGACCCGCGATCAGCTTCTGAATGGGCAATACAGTTCTCAAACCAGGCGTCTCGAAATACGGCGCTGAAATCAACGTTATCGCAATGGGCGACCAAGGATTCACAAGCCGCTGCTGAGTGGGTTTCGGGTTTGGAGGACTCTGCTTTGCGCGACTCTAATATTGGGACAGTCCTAAAAGTTTGGAGAAAACGACAGCCCGGGGAGGCGAGAAAATGGGTCTTGGCGTCGTCTCTGTCGGACGCGATGAAGGAGCAATTACTGAAATAAACAGTTGCTCTTAAAACTGGGCCAAGCACGAGATCTCTATTCTGCAGGTGTAACTGTTTCTTCGTACTCATAATCGTAATCCCTTTCCAAATCTCACCTCGAAAAACCAAAAAGATTACGATTACGAGTACGAGTAAGATTACGAATGCGAATGTTTGCCTATTTTACCTCCTAGGCGTTGACTACGAAACAGCAGAATGCTTCGAGATTACCTGGGATTGGTAAGGGAATCCATGTACACGTTATCGATTTTCGCACCGAGCTGCTGCGCCCTCAACAAGTCGTCTAACGCGTTCTGAGTTTGTCCGAGTGCGTTATGGGCTCTTGACCGCTGTATCAGGCAACCGGTATTCCCAGGGTTAATCGCGAGCGCACGGTTATAATTTTCTATCGCCTGATTCATCTTTCCTAAATTGTGATATATCGCGCCCACGTTGTGGTACGCCTTATCGTGTGCAGAGTCCATCTCAATGACTTTTTCAAAGTCTTTAAGCGCCGATTCATACCGACCTAATTGGAAATTTGCACCGCCGCGGTTGTTGTAGCCCTCGACTTTCATTGAATTTATAGAAATAGCCTTGTTAAAGTCATTCAACGCGCTCTCAAGGTTATTTTTGGCGAAGTAGTAACGGCCCCTATTGATGTGTGCGTCGTAATAATTCGGTTTTAACGACAGTGCTTGATTGAAATCCGTTAACGCTTTGTCCAATACATCTACTTCGAGGTAGTAATTCCCACGATTATTGAACGCTAATGCGACCGTCGGGTGTTTCCTGACGACATCGGACCACATCGTCTCGCTATTCTTCCATACGCTTGAACGATGATAGGTCATTGCTGACAGGATCAACACAAGCGACGTTGGTATCACGGCGGCTAGCAATTTTTGCCTCGACTTGCGTTGCCCCTGTATTTGACTGACTCGGCCGAATAGTGCGCCCACCATAAACATGAGACCTACGTGCGGGACGTAACTATATCGGTCTGCTATCAATGCTTCACCGACCGGCATAAACTGCAGGACCAGCGCGACTGTAACGAAGTAAAAACCTAACCCGAACGCGATTAGCTTCGTATATCGCAGTGACCAGGCGGCCGCGGCTACGATAGTAATCGACAGGATCGGGAAGAGGAAAAAATATCGTGGGAGAGCGCCCGAGGGATACGGGTAATAAGCAGACAGATTCATCGGATAGAACATTTTGTATATATACGCGATAAAACCATACGACGCGTAAACGATCTTATGAATATAGCTCCCGTCTACCTTTGAAATTGTTCCTACCTGGGCTTGGCATTTTATCGCGATCAAACCGAATGCGATGGACAACAGGAAAAACGGAACCTTTTCGAGGATCGCCTTTTTGCTTATTCTTCGCCCGAGGAAATAATCGACCAGGAGAAAAACGACTGGCAGCGTAACCGCAACGGCTTTGGACAGTACGGCCAGGAGAAACGAGAAAATCGTTATCAGGTAATATGCGGGACGGCTTCGGTTGTCGATATATCGGGTGTAAGCGATGAGGCTGGTGAAGAAGAAAAAGGTATACAGGACATCTTTTCGCTCAGAAATCCATGCCACTGATTCCACGTGCATTGGATGAATTCCGAATAGCATCGCCGTTATAAGTGCGACGCCGGATTTATTTCGCATTAACGCACGTATGAATACGAAAACAAGGATGGAACTACCTATATGTATAATCAGGTTAGTGAGATGGTATCCCGCTGGATTAAAACCGCCGATCCGGTAGTTTATCGCGAGCGAGAGGATTGTAATCGGGTGGTAATTCCCGGCGACCGGTGTTCTGAAGATATTTTGGACGCCCTTTGGCGATAAATCGAGTATCAACGGGTTGTTGGTAACGTATAATCCGTCGTCCCACGTCGTAACGAAGTCATTTTGAATCGACGGGAGATAGGAAACGAAGACTGTCACTGCGATCAGAATAATTGCGCCTGCAGTGACCTTCCTGCTTGCCTTTTTTGCGCCTGATTTTCGGTTCGGGGCTCCCCCTTGTTTATTTTTATCCGGTTTCTTAGCCATGTTAATACTCTCGCTGGACTCTATCTATTTCTTTGGCAGCGCGCGTAATGCGTCAATATTACTCTTCGCATCATTAAAGCCCGGCTCAATCTGCAGCGCACGTTCATACAGTTCGAGCGCCTTACTTAGCTGTCCCTGCTGTCTATAAACAGATCCGAGATTGTTGTATGTCGGTGCGTGATTCGGATTTATCTCTATCGCTCTGGAGTAGAAATCGATCGCCTGATCGAATAGTCCCTGAGCGTGCAAAGCGACACCGACATTGGTCAGGTACTGTGCGGATCCCGGATCTATACTCAATGCGGCCTTGTAGTGAACGGTAGCGGTAGTGAAGTCGCTTTGCCGGTAGTAGATAGACCCGAGGTTATTGTGTGCTCTGGCGTCGCCCGGGGTAATTCGGACGACCTCTTTATAGTGAGCGACGGCACCATCGATGTCGCCTTCTTTGTTTAATAAAAATGCTAAATTGTAGTGTGCCCGTGATTGATTGCTGTTTATTCGAAGAGACTCCTGATAATGATCCTTCGCCTCGTCAACTTTCCCATCTCCATCAAGCGCTATGGCCAGGTTGTAATGTGCCAAGTAGTTCCCCGTCGTTACTTTAAGCACGTGGGTAAAAAGGGTAGTACTATTCTTCCATTTCTTTACATACTCGAATGTGGTCAGCCCACATAGGCCGACAACGAGTATTCCCGCTGAACCGTGAATTAATTTCGATTTTTTCGGCCATCTTCCAACCGTATCCGCGAACAACCACACGATTACGATAAAGAAACCGATCAGCGGGATGTACGTATAGCGATCGGCCATGCTCTGGTCGCCTACCTGGACGAATCCGACGACCGGAACCAACGTCCCTACGAACCACAACCAGCCGACGATGAAATATGGGCGTTTACGCAGCATTAGAATTGCGGCGGCTGAAATCACCGTGAGTACAATTGCGGATACAGCAACTTTCCAGGACGCAAGGTCGTTCAGGCCATGCGGATAGAATATTGAGAGGTTATGAGGCCAAAGAGTCTTTGCGAGGTAGGCTGCGTATGTTACAATGGCGTTATTAATTCTTGTCGCTATTGAAAACTGATTCAAGGTTCCGACAGCACCGCCCTGACTTTGAGCGATGACAGTCATTACGCATGACCCTCCAGCCAACGCGAACAATGCGAATTTCTCCCGAACGCGCGGCACCGCAGCCCTTATTAATTCACGAACGCTGATACGTTTCGGGTTTTCCTGTGGACCGGATTCAAAAAGGCGACTCAATGGCCAATAATCGAGAAGAAGCAAAACGCATGGAATCGTCACAAGCATCGGCTTTGCCATTAATCCGAGAGCGAAGGCGGCGACGACCAAGGCCATTCGCCAGATTCCCGATTTTTTCGTCCAACTCGAATAGAACAATATCGTCAGAATTCCAAAGAATGTACTTAGTACGTCTTTCCTCTCAGCTATCCATGCGACTGACTCGACATGAAGCGGGTGAATACCGAAGAGGATTGCGACGAACCAGCTTCGCCACATGCATCCTGTCATGACGGTGACGGTAATAAATAACAACACGGAATTCAGCACGTGAAGAACTAAACTACTAAGATGATGTCCTTTCGGGTTTAGACCGTAAATTTCACAATCAACCATATGAGACAACCACGTCACCGGATGCCAGTTACTGGAATGTACGGCGGTGAATGCCCACCTGATATTCTCGTAACTCAGACCTGTTCTCACGTGCGCGTTTCCGACAACGTACGCGCCGTCATCGTAATTAATAAAATCATGAGAAATTACCGGCGAAAAACAGATGGCCACGATAATTGCCAAAACGGCCGAAAGTCCTGAGACGACCTTTGTATTACAGCGACGCTCCGCGCTGACAACCTCCGCGGTTGATCTTCGATTTGGTTTACTTTTTTTCATATCATTTTAACGAGTTTAAATACGACATTTCAACGGGGTAACCTAAGTTGGCCGCCCTTTCGGCATCCGCTCTGGCGTCGACAGTCCGTCCCAACGATCTTAAACTCTGTGACCGATTGAAGTAATATCGTCCTTTCGCCGGGTTCAGCTGAATCGCCCGACTAAATTGTTCCAGCGCGAGGTTGTGTTTTCCTTTGATCTCATAGATGGCTCCTATGTTATTGACGGTAGCGTCCTTCCCTGGTTTTATCTTCGCCGCGACCGTGTAATCGGACAAGGCCTTTTCGAATTCCCCCCGACTGAAGTATACGTTTCCGCGGTTATTATAGCCGTCATAGTACTTCGACTGCAAAGAGATTGCTTTGTCGAAGTCAGCGAGGGCTTCGTCAAGGAGTCCGTTCTGACGATAGTAGACGCCACGGTAATTATATCCTACGTGGCTATCCGGGTACTTGTTTATAACATCCTTCCAAAGCGCGCCGCTATTCACCCAGGAGTGCGATTTGTTCCACGAAAGGCCGGTTAGAACGATTGCGGATGACGAGATGATCGCCAGGGCAGCAATTCGAGAACGTTGATACAGGCGATCAGTGTATACTCCGAGAATATAGAAAAGTCCGATGTATGGGATATAGGTGAACCGGTCTGCCATGAACGCAGATCCAGCACCGACTACTTGTAGCAGAAACATAATATTCAAGAAAAAGAATGATGTCCCGAATACTAATGCTCGAGTTTGTTTTCGACTTCGAACAATAAAAACCACGGAAATTGCGACCGCGATCAGACTGATATAATACATGCTTGGTAAAACGTTCCCTGACTTTACCGGGTATGGGTGGAACACTGCGAGATTGACGGGGAAGACCAGGCGGAATATGTACGAGCACAAGCTATACGTTGCGAGAAACGGGCGATCAAATACGGCGTAGGTCTGGTTGGTATCGAAAGCGTCACCTGCGCTGAGGAAGTGAATCCCTACCAAGCCGGTAACTAAAGAGAGTACAAAGAACGGTATTTTCTCAATAAGCCGCTTTACGCCAAGTTTTCTTTTGTAGAGGTAGTCAATTGCAAGGAGGCTAAGGGGCAGCGCGACGGCCTGGATTTTCGCAAGAAGTGAGAGTGTGAATGCGCAGTAGCACAACCCGACATAGAACAATTTTTTTTTCTTAGTCGTTATTGAGTAAACGTAACTGATCAAAGCGATTAAGTAAAAGAATCCGAAAAGCACATCTTTTCGCTCTGTGATCCATGCGACCGATTCTACCCGCATTGGGTGAACGGCAAATAGAATTGTTGTGACTGCCGCGATAACCAAATTCCCGGATAGCAAAATTGTCAGCCAGAAGACCAACGCAGTACAGCCGACGTGGAGGATAATATTCGTTATGTGGTAAGCTTTGGGGTTAAGTCCCCATATGTTGTATTCTAACGCGTACGTGAAGATCGGCAGGGGATTATAATTAGCGCTTACCGGACTGGTAAATATCTTATGTACGCCACTGAGTGATAAATCACGTATCAATGGGTTTTCCGTAACGTAATATTGATCGTCCCAGTTCGTAAACTCCCCCTGGATTGCCGGGAAATAGGGGATTGGCGTTAAGGCCATAATGACAAAAAATAAGATAACCGAATTGCGTTGGCGCCACCATTTGAGCGTCTCGGTTTTTGTTTGCCGGATTTTCGGACCGTTATCCGCCGCGGGGACGTCGGTGACCCGGGAAATTGTTTTCTTCTTCTGCTTCTTTTTCACGATAGGGGATTCTACGTTTTAGTTGCCATTACTTGTTTTCGAAAGGGCCCTTTCAAGGCGTATTGCTGTATCTTGGAAATCGGGTTTAATACTTATCGTTTTTCGATACTGAATGACTGCTTCCTCAAACTGTTCCAGGCGTTCAAGGGCCAATCCTAGTAGATAATACGCCTGATAGGAACCCGGATCGAGTTGAACTGCTTTTCTATGATATATCGCTGCGTCTGCGAAATTCTCGACGGCTTGAAATGCAAGGCCCAGGTTGTTATTAGTCATCGGATCTTCAGGTATAATTCGAAGTGCCTTCGCGTAATAATCCACCGCTCTGGGGAAATCGTTCTGGTTGTAGTAAACGGTTGCTAAATTGTTGTATGCGCGAGCGTGGGACGGATTAATGCGCGTCGCTTCAAGATAGTGCGTGATCGCGGCCGCAGCGTTGCCGAGATTCGCGTAGTTCACCGCGATGTTGAAATGGCCTTCAGCGAATTCCGGATGATATTTCAGAGAGGTTTTCAAGAGCTCCACGGCATCAGTGAATTCGCCCGTACGTGATTTTGCAACTCCCAGCGCATGATATGCGAGATAGTTTTTGTCGGTTACATTCGCGGTGTGAGTGAATAACGTTGTCGTATTCTGCCAACGCTTCACTTGGGCGTGAGTTAATGTCCCGAGAGTCGCGAAAACGGTTACCGCTACCACACCTAAGACTGCTGGATTCTTAAGTATACGGGGTTTAACTGCTGAAACGGACCATACGACGATCAGGAAAATCCCGATCAGGGGAATGTAAGTATAGCGATCCGCCATACTTTGATTCCCGACCTGGACTAGCCCTATGACCGGGATCAGTGTGCCTATATACCACAGCCAGCCAGCCAATAAATAAGGAAAGCGGTCAGCGAATCTGATCGCGACCAGCGAAAGGGTAAGTAAAAGAGCAAATGCGCCAAGTACTTCGACGGGAGCGATGGAGTCCAGTCGATGCGGGTAAAAGACTGCCAGGTCGAGAGGCCAGACAGTTTTTCCGAGGTACGCGATATATGAGATCAGTGAATTCTCGATTCGAGCCTTGACTGTAACGCGGGCTAATTCAACGACCGAGTCTCCCTGATGTTGAGCGACATAGGTAATGATGCAGGAGATCAGCGTTAGAATAAATAACGGGATTTTCTCCAGAATGAGCCGATGATTCACTTTCGCGAATACGGCGGTAAGCGGTGTCGTAGTTGTCACTTTTTCATGACTCCCTCCCATGTTGAACCGCTTCAAGGGCCAGAAGTCTAAGATTAACAGCAGGAACGGAAGCGTGACGAGCATCGGCTTCGACATGAGTGCGAAAGCGAAAAATCCGACGACCCAAAAATAACGCCGGCCGGAGGGCCTGCCAATATACGAAATATACGCGTGTATTGCCATGAGGCCGAAGGCGGTGCTCAACACATCTTTCCGTTCAGCAACCCATGCCACGGATTCTACGTGCAGAGGGTGGAGACCGAAAAGCGCCGCAACTGCCGCGGAAGAGAATACCTGAGCAGTCATACGCTTCAATATGAGGAATAAAAGGATTACGTTACAAATATGCAATACCAAGTTTGTCAAATGATGCCATCTTGGCGTCAATCCGAAAAACTGACAATCAAGCATATGCGATATCCAAGTCATCGGGTGCCAATTGCTCCCATGCCCGGTGGTGAACGCCCATTTTAGTCCAGCCCGGGAACTTCCGGCGATTACGATGGGATTATTTGTAACATAAGTATCATCGTCGTAGCTAATGAAGTCGTTTTCCAGGACGGGCCAATATGCGAGCGTTACGAAGAACGCCAATAGTGTGCATAATAGGATCAGCTGCAAAGATCCGTCAGTTGAATTGGATTTATGGTGATTCATTTGAAAGGTATACTGCAAGCAGTACAATTTTTGGACATCTTTCAACTAACCACCCGAGAGAAATCGAACGATATTTCGAAAACCTGATGATTGTTGGTATAGATATCAATCCCGTTCATTCTGCGCTCACGGCGAGGGGATATTCACCGGGTGCCTCCCATCTGCCCTGTTCCGAATCAGCCCGGCGCGTGGCGACCACCCCTTTTCCGTCAGGATAATAGAGTCTTGAAAAAAAACCGTCGAAAAACAACGAAAGATCTCTCCGGGGCTGGAGCGACCAATTCGCCTGGCGAAGTCGCTTCGGCTCGTCGCGTACATAGTGGTGCCGCGAAAAGGGAATCGTTCCCTGCTCCAGAAAAGAGTCGTCAATCTAAACCTAAACTCTGGGGGGCCTTCGTATTTGTCATCATCGTAGTTATGGGGTCTTATTCGGGAATACTTCAGAATGGATTCGTCAACTACGACGACGACAAATATATCACCGAAAACGATTTCGTGAAATCGGGGATTACCCGTGACAGCCTTATATGGGCGTTCTCTACCGGGCACGCAAGCAACTGGCACCCTGTGACGTGGGTATCCCATATGCTCGACAGCGAGCTATACGGACTGAAAGCGAGCGGGCATCATTCGACCAGTCTACTCCTCCACATCTCAAGTGCCGTATTGTTACTCTATTGTCTGGTGAGAATGACCGGTGCGTTGTGGCCGAGTTTAGGGGTCGCGGTACTATTCGGAATTCACCCGCTCCATGTCGAGTCGGTCGCGTGGGCGTCGGAGCGCAAAGATGTCCTGAGCACGTTTTTCGGGTTGCTGGCTTTGGTGGCCTATCTGCGTTACGTCGAAAAGCGGTCAATAGTCCGTTATGCTGTTGTTATTGTGATGTTCAGCCTCGGATTAATGGCTAAACCTATGCTCGTAACTCTGCCGTTTCTATTCTTGCTGCTCGACTACTGGCCGCTTGGTCGGATCCGTTTTTCGCCACGGCAGAATAATGATGGGAAAAGGCCGTACCGAGACTGGAAACCGCAATTATATAGAATCGTTAGAGAAAAAATTCCATTGTTTATCCTCGTGATCGCCTCAAGCGTAATCACCACGATTGTACAGAAGCGCGGCGGCGCGATGGGGACTCTCGACGCGATTCCCTTACTTTATCGGATCGAGAATGCGTTAATCTCGTATGTCAGCTATCTAACGAAGGCACTCATTCCTAAAGACCTTTCCTGTTTTTATCCATACATATCCAGATCTGTCACGACTTCGGAATTGATTGCAAGCGCTACCGTCTTGGTCGCTCTAACGTTCATATCTGTTCGCGCAATAAAACGGGCGCCATATTTTTTCGTCGGATGGTGCTGGTATCTCGGGACTCTAGTTCCAGTTATTGGTCTCGTTCAGGTTGGTGAGCAGAGTATGGCGGATCGATATACCTATATTCCCATGATTGGAATATATATCATCGTGAGCTGGTTGGTGTACGATTTCACGGACCGACTGGGATCCCGCAGGTTTGTCCTGAAGGTTATTGCCGCAGTCGTTTGTTTGACATTGGTATTCGCGACACGGAATCAAGTGACAGTCTGGCGAAACACCGAGGCATTGTTTCTGAACGCTATCCGAACGACGAAGAACAATTACGTCGCTCACAATAATCTTGGGAATTACTATAAGTTCGCGGGAAACACAGAGAAGAGTGATTATCACTATCGGAAAGCCATCCAGAGTAATAGTGAATACGAAAAAGCGCACCATAATCTTGCTTTATCATTGCATGCGGCCGGAGATCTGGAAAACGCAGTGAAACATTACGAATACGCCTTAGGAATCAATCCTCGCTACGTTATGGTTCATCATAAACTCGGTGTTGCGTATGCACAGCTCGGTGTTCCTGACCGCGCGGAACATCATTATAGAGAAGCTTTGAGCTTAGATCCAGCGAATGCCGAAGTCCACGATAACTTCGGGTTACTGTTGGAGGGGCAAGAGCGGCCAATGGAAGCGCTGGAACACTACCAGAGTGCGTTGTCGGTCAACCCCGGGTATAATCTGTCAAATTATCATTTGGGGTTATTGTATCAAAAACAAAATAAGATCGATGATGCGATCCGGTACTATTCTAACGCCATCAAACTCAACCCTGGTTATGCGCAGGCGCGGAATAATCTTGGGGCTGCCTTCTTACAACAAGGAAAGTATGACCTGGCGGTCGAGCAGCTAGAGATCGCCTTACGTCTGGACCCGACTAACACTAAAGCTCAAGCCAATCTGGATGAGGCGCAAAGGCGCCAGAACGATGAAAAGTAGATCTAGAAAAAAAAGCGTCGCTAAACGCGGCCTATCCAAGGTTTCGGATCCTGCTCAGGTTTCGTCAGCAGACGTTCGTTCGCCGGCGAGCGGGAGGGACCTGAGCATATCGCATCTCATCATGGTAGCCGGGATTTTGATTCTATTGAACTGGCTTTGTTATCGCAACGTCCTAACGCACGATTTCATCAATTATGATGACACACTGTACGTTACCGAAAACTACTATGTAAAGGCTGGGATTACTGTAGAGGGAATCAAATGGGCGTTTACGACCGGTCACGCCAGCAATTGGCATCCGGTGACCTGGTTATCGCACATGGTTGACTGTCAGATTGCCGGTACGGAGCCTCGTCAGCATCATTTAACCAATCTCATCCTCCACACGATCAATTCGCTATTGCTCTTCTTTTTATTCGCCACCGCAAGTGGACGACCCTGGCGGAGTGCTGCGGTTGCGCTATTATTCGCGATCCATCCGTTACGTGTCGAGTCCGTAGCCTGGGTTGCTGAGCGGAAGGATGTGCTAAGCGCATTCTTCGGATTTCTTACTATCTGGGCGTACTTCCGCTACGCCAATCGCCCCAGTTTTCAGCGGTATATCTGGGTGTTTCTTTTCTTCTGTCTAGGTATAATGGCGAAGCCGATGCTGGTCACATTTCCGTTCCTGTTTATTCTCCTGGACGTCTGGCCGTTGAATCGCATTTCGTTGTCGGAGGTGGTGGAACAATTCAAACGGGACCGGTCGTTGTTCGGGTTATTTCGGAAAGAGAAGTGGAAGCGGGTACTGGTTGAGAAAATCCCGTTACTATCGGTTGTGGTCGCATCATCCGTGACGACGTATATCGTTCAGAAACGAGGGGGTGCGATGGGCACTCTGGACATGATCAGTTTTGAAGCGCGTGCCGGCAACGCCATTGTCGCGTACGTGAGATATCTATCGAAGCTTTTGTGGCCGGACGAGTTATGCGTGTTTTATCCCCATACATTTAAAGCTTTGCCATTGATTACGGTCCTCGGTGCTGCGCTTGTTCTTATCTTTATAACCGTGGTCACTGTGCGATTATCAGTCAGAAAGCCGTATCTAATGGTAGGCTGGTTCTGGTATATCGGGACTCTGGTACCGGTCATCGGACTTGTACACGTAGGAGAACAGAGTATGGCAGATCGATATACCTACATACCGACCATCGGAATTGTTATAATGCTTGTTTGGGGGATCGCAGATTTAACGACGCGTGTCCGACGCCAGTCGGTGCTCTTGTCGGCGATCGTTCTTCCTTTAGCGCTTGTACTCGTTATATGTACTCGCAACCAGGTTGGCTATTGGAAAGATTCTGCGTCGCTGATGACTCACACATTGGCGGTAACCAAGCGTAACTATCTCGCTCACAACAATCTTGGTATCGCGCAAAAGAATCTTGGGAACCTTGACTTGGCGATGGAGCACTATTCCGAAGCGATCCGTATCAAACCGAATTACGCGGAAGCGCTCGCGAACATCGGTTTAATTCATTACCTGCGCGGAGAGTTCGACGAAGCCGTAACATACTTCCGAAGATCGCTTGACCATAAATCCAACAGCGCCAAAACCCTCACGAATCTGGGTGCGGCATTGCATTCGAGCGGGGCGATTGACGACGCAATCATCGAGTATCAAAAAGCGTTGGAAATCGACAGCACCTTACCCGGTGGCTACACCAATTTAGGGATTGCCTATTACCACAAAGGCGATTATGAACGAGCAGAGACTTTACAGAAAAAGGCAATTGCACGGGATCCTGATCACGCCGATGCCCATAACAATCTCGGAACGATATACTTCGACCAACGGATCTTCGAAAAAGCGATTTTCCACTACGAGCAAGCGATTCGGATCAGGCCAGACTTTATCCAGGCCCAACAAAACCTGGAACGTTCCCGGATCGCCGCACAGCGTTAGACTGCAAGCAGTCGATTTTTTTGAGCAGGGGCATAAGGGTGACTCTAGTTGACACGGAGAGTTCGTCCACGCGGATGCAAAACGTCTCTGTTTCGCAACCTTGACAGTGGGGGTGCCCCGTTGGAGTTCGCGCTTTAGCGTGGTTTCTATGCTGAAGCTCAGCAGGCACTAAAATGTACCCCAAAAACTGTTCACCAATCAAACACCTCAAAGTTTCGGGATGAAATACTGAGTCATGTGCAAGCGGCTCTACTTACTTAAATTTTATCTTGACTGCGGCAACCAATAACATTCTTAGAAGTATCCAACCATGTCGCCACCTTTGGATATTCGTCTCTCCGTAAGTGCGATTTTTGTATCGTATTGGTAAGTCAATGATTTTCAGGTTCTGTTTGGCGGCGCCGAACAACAAGTCGAAATCACCGAATGGGTCAAATTCTCCGAAATACGCCCGCTGGGCCTTGATCTGTTCATAATCACATTTCCACATCGCTTTAGTACCGCACAGTGTGTCCTTAATCGATTGCCCGAGGACCCATGAGAAAGCAAGCGAGAAGAACTTATTCCCGACCAGGTTAAGATACCGCATCGCTTCATCTTCCATTGGGTATACAAGGCGTACCCCATTGATGAAGTCTCCTTTTCCAGTCAGCAGCACTGCGAGAAAGCGCTGAAGATCTTCAGGCGGAACGGTCATATCAGCGTCAAGGATCATCAGAACATCGCCGGTTGCTTCTTCAAACCCCAGGCGCACCGCATCGCCTTTTCCGTGACCGCTTTGTTTCAGAAGCCGAGTATTTAACGTTGTCTCCGTTGAAATTGCCGCCTCGATTGTTTTGTAAGTGTTGTCATCGGAGCCTCCTTCCACGAAGATTAATTCAGTTTGTTCCCCGAGCTTAGGGGTTCTTTTGAGTATTTGTTCAATATTCCCTTCCTCGTTCCGCGCGGGGACAATGACAGAAACGGTCGGTGATGGTTCGGCGGTTTGTGCGACGGTGGCTACACGAGCGATCATGAAATTCGTAAGAGCCAGGTGAGAAATCGGCCATAGTTTCACCAGGAACCGGTTGGCAAGCGGGGTAATTCCAGGAATTGATATGGGAAAAAGGATCTCGCGCCAATTTCGAATCAATTCAAGGTTTGCCAGTGAGAGCAGGTTCCGAACGTCCTCAACCGCCAGCCAATTTTGCGAGGGTGTGGGATTTGCGAGCTTCAATGCTTGCGCGGAGCGAAGCGGGAGTTCCCAAAGCCGACTGTAAAAGTTGATTATCACACGTGTGCGTCTGTGGGAAATACTCCGAAGTTGATTCAAGCATTGCTGGACATCCCATAGATCGTTAATCACATCGGAAAGAATGATGAAGTCGAATTTCTCGGTTAAGTCAAGGGTACCAATGTCCTGTCTTTCGAAACGGAGTTTCGGGAACTTCGTTTCTGCATGAACAATCATTTCATCCGAAAAGTCAATACCAACTCCGGTCTCCGGATCGACCGCAGCCAGTAATTCACCACGCCCGCATCCCAGTTCAATGACGGTACTTTTCGGAGGTATGAGGAACCGGTAAACGTCGGCTATCCGGCGCTGGTAAAATGACCGGGGCGAGGATGAATATTTGTCATAATTCCGACACAGTTCATTATAAAAGCGAACTCGCTCGCGACGAAATCTATCACTGCCGTCGTCAGTAGAATCGATACCGGTGTCAGTCATTAAGTTTTACTGGATTCGTGTTTGGAACTGGGTAAATTCACTAGCCTGATCTACGCATCAATTTCGTTACGAGTAAGAGTAAGATTACGAATCGGAATGTTCGCTTATTTTAGGACTAGCTGTCACTCCGTTACACCATATTCCCTAAGCAATGTTACCACGGCGTGTTGATTTGATTCTATCGCCAACTGGAGCGGAGTTAAACCGGCTGTTGTTTTTTCATCCGTTCTGACTTCGCTTATGAGGAGTCTGCGGACGAACTCGGTATGGCCATATACGGCCGCTAAATGTAATGGTGAGTAGCCCGCCGAATTGGTCGCGTTCAAATCGATGTTACTCGAGATCAAAAGTTCGAGTAGTTCAATATCTCCGTTCTCCGCAAGCGAATGTACCGCCGTGTTGCCTCGATGATTTCGTCTGTCACTTGCGACTCCCCGTTCGAGCAAATACCCGGCGAGTTCAAAGTTTCCGGACTTCGCGGCGATATGGAGTAACGTATCGCCGTTCCCGTCGGAGATATTCGGGTCCATCCCTTCGTTGATTAACGTCTTTATAAATTCGAGTTTGTGGTTATTCAGGAGGAATGTTAAAGGCGACGTCCCTTCATTGTCCCCGATGCCAAAATCGGCTCTATACTCTGTCAGGACCGGTAAAACGTCAAGAAACCCTTGTTTCAGAGCAAAATATGCCGGCGTATTACCGTTCTCATCCCGCGCATTAACGTCCGCGCCGCATCCCAACAATTGCCTCGCTATCACGGAGTCCTTAATCTCGATTGCGGTGAACAGAGGATTTCTGGTGTAATCCGTATTGATGCCGAACTCAACTGTGTCTATTTCAAGCAGAGCGTCGAGAATCTCGGATCTCTTATTGCGAATAGCGATATCAAATGCCGAAGCACCGGCGAAATTTTTCAAACCTGCGTTAGCGCCGTTTTTCAGCAGGAGACGCACGATCTCGACTTTTCCCGCAGTGCAAGCCAGGTGTAACGGCGTGTTTCCTCCATCATCCACTATATCAAGTTCCGCCTCATGTTTAATCAGGTACTCGAGAAGTTCTGTTGCGCCCGCATTCACCAAGTGATTTATCGGCGGAATCCCCTGAGAATCTGACTCATTGATATCTGCGCCGCCTTCGACAAGCAACTTTATCTTCTCCAATTGGGGCGAATGCTTGATAACCCAGTGGAACGCTGAATTTCCGAACTTATTGAAGTGCAACACATCAACGCCTTTCTCAATGAGAAGCGTGATAGACGGTAGGTCACCGTACCCGGAGGCGTAGTGCAACGGTGTACATTGGAAATTGTCGAGGGCGTGGACATCTGCACCGGAATCTACCAATAGCTTTACGATTTCGAACTTGCGGGCGAGATGCAGCGGTGCGCGACCATATTGATCCCGGGAATCAACTACCCCGGAATTATCTGAAAGGAGCAGAAGAGATTTCAACTGGTCCGCATTCTGTGATTTCGCAAGGTTGTGAATCTCATCACCTGGTGCGGTAGAAATAAGAGAGCAGGTGAAGAAGGTAACGCAAAATCTTGTAATCTTTGATATGCATACCATTATGCGTCACTCCATTCCTTTCGGATTTTCATAGAACTGGCTATTTTTATTACAAAAACTACTAAGTCCTACCACAGAGACCGAAGAGAGACGATAATTTATTTCTCACACGGAGACGCTAAGGACACGGAGTTAAAACAGAAATCCTATTGCATACGTATATATACCCATCGTCATCGAGTTTTCGAAATATCGTTCGGAATCCCTTAGGTGACAGGTTAAAAGACTTCCAAAAACTGTACCGCTTGCGGTATAATTCGCGCCGGTTTGTTGGTGGATTTCCTTTCCCCCGTGTTCTCTGTGTCTTTGTGTGAAAGGTCAAGTCCTGACTAAAAGTTTACACATACTGAATCTATTAATCTATGTTTTTTCTGGTGCCTAATATTATCGCTTTCTTTTCACTGCGGCTTAGCAGTTGGAGTCCCGCGATCATCGGTTCAGGAGACGGCCGTCGCGGAGTGGAGCCCGTCCCCGAAGGGGCGGCCCACAGGGCCGAGGGTGGAACGGAGCGACG
>JAJFLP010000005.1 GCA_021772635.1 Verrucomicrobiota bacterium
TCTCTGCTCAAATAAACCGATTGGCTTGACTTCACATCTTAGTGAATGAAAATTCACTTTCACCGTGGCGCCTTCTCCAATCGTCTTATTATGAACGAGTTAAGTTCTCTCGCGACGAATCGCGTGAATTAATCAGGCTAATGACGAGCAGAACTATGCCGGTTAAAAATTATCGTTTCTGCCGCGGCGGATTTCGCTAGGCTCAAGATAGATCTTACGCAACCATTCTGAAATCGCCTCTCTCCGCACGAGCGGAGTCCATACGGACCGAAAATTGTACTGCACGCAGTATTAGTATACGGACCGCCGACGCTAAAGGAATCTTTTGTTATTTCGGAATTCTTTCGCCGCGCAGTATGCCGGGCAACGGCGTGGTGTCGATTCGTAACCCCCCGTCGTGCTCAATGCGGATTGTGTACAGCGTGCCCGGTACAAACCGGCTTCCCGGCGCTTCAATCTGAGCGTTCTTGATACCGGATTCTTTTTTACTTTCCGGGTCTAAGGCGTACTTCCAGAAGGATTTCCACAACTTTTGTTCGAACGGGTCATTCTCGTTATTCAACTTGTAACCTGCCGGAATCGCATCAATTGGGGTGATTTCATATTCTTGCGTGTTCTTACCATCCAATACGAAAACTTTCCAGAATAGATAAGCACTTTTACCCCGAAATTTATCCCCGTTTCGAACATGAACGTCGTCGAAGCGTATAACGAGCGATTGGAATTGAATGATATTGCCAGAGAACCGGAAGTACATCGGTTTCAATGGTTCGCCTGTTGCGTCGTACTCCAGGAATTTTATTTCCGTCTGCTGTTTACCCGTCTCGTTATTGACTGCAACGTCCGTAACTAAAACCTCAGCCACGCGCGAGTCTGCTTCCAGCCGAGTGATGACCTGTCGAAGCATTTCATTCTCGCGCTGCGCCTTGGTGTAATGGAGGTAAGCATAAGTAAGTACGCCAAGTACAAAGACCACGACACTTACGTAACAAAGATTCTTTCTCATTTTAAACTGCAAGCAGTTGAATTCTTGGACGTCTTTAGATTAATCACCCAAGGGATTCCGAACGATATTTCGAGAACCTGAGTGCGTTGGGTATATTTTTGAAAACGGGAATTATAGAACGAACGCCTTCGAGTTTTCGTCCGGACTACCCGAGACTCTTCCCGCACGACCGGACTCCGAGAATACGGAGAGACATATCGTTTCCGCCGCGGCGGATTTCGCTAGGCTCAACATAAATCTTACCCAACCATCTTAAAGTCATTCAAAAATTGTACTGCTTGCAGTATCGACAGTGGATCGTGAGCCGACTTTTACTACTCGGCTGCTTGCAGTCTCTATCGGCCGGCGTGCTCGGCGAGGTAGCTACGTATTGCTCTATGAATTTCATCCGTGATATAGACTTTTTCGTCTACTTTACGATTGTGCAGATGTGTGATAATCTGGTTGATGGTTACGATTCCGAAAGCATGGATATCGAAATGCTGCTGAATTTCATTCAGGGCGGTGACGGCTGTTTTTCCGCGTTCCTCACGATCGACTGAGACAATAACGCCTTTCACATCGACGTCAGCTATCGACTTAATTAGCGGGATCGATTCGTAGATGGAGGTTCCGGCAGTAATTACGTCTTCCAATATGATCACACGGTCGGAATCGATATACTGATGTCCGACTAAAGCGCCCCTTTCACCGTGGTCCTTGATTTCTTTTCGGTTAAACGTGAAAGTGACTTTTTTACCGTAAAGGTCGTGCAACGCGGCGGCAGTAGAAACAACAAGCGGAATACCTTTGTACGCAGGACCATATAGATTATCGAAGTCCTCCCCGATTCTATCCATTATCGTATGGGCGTAGTACTCCCCTAATTTCTTTATTTCTTCGCCGCCGCAGATATCGCCCATATTAATAAAGTACGGTGTAGAACGGCCACTTTTAGTAACGAACTCGCCGAACTTTAGAACATTCGCCCGTACGATATCGTGGATAAACTCTTGCTGATATGATGTGATTTCTGATGCTGTCATATTGTTTTATTTATACCGAAAGTCATAGAGTTTTAGAGCAGGTGTCATCCCATCGAAGATGAGCCCGTGGGACGACTAATCGGAGTCGAAATCGAAATCGCTATCGAAATCGTTGTTTAGTTTTTGTGCGAGTCAGTCGCTTATAGCTAAGGAACAAGGAGGAACGATCCCGATTTCGATTTCGATTTCGAAAAAAAGAGTACACGGATCGATTCCCATAGGGTAGCAGGTGAAAATGCAAACTGCTTGTTGACAAATCCTTGACTCGTAATTGAGCGGCTTAGTTTTTTAACTGCGATTATTTCTGCTGTACAGCAGAACGATGCGCATCCGATCTATGGTTCAGGATTGGACAGGGGGATTCAGTTTGGGATTTTGAGCTTTTCGCCAATCTGAAGGACGTGCCGAGTATCCAGGCCGTTACCGTCCATGAGACTTTCTATCGAGACGCCGTATTTTCTCGCGATCACCCAATAGCTCTCGCCAGGTTGGACAGTGTGCGTTTTTGCTGACTCGCGGCCGTCGTTTCGTGTACGGGGCTTACCCGTGGCGGAGGTAACAGATCGTGATTTTTTTGGCCTAACAGAGCCTGCTCTGTTATCGGGTGGCGCGATAACAAATTCTTCAGAGTCCGACGGAGTACGAACGGGTTCGTTTTTCTCCGTTTCCGCAGCCGCCGTCTCGGGGACTCTCTCCTTACGGACCGGCTCTGGTTTGAATACATTATAAAGGATTACCCCGATGATAATGTGAAAGACCAGGGCCGCGAACAAGCTACACGCGACTCTCATATTTTTATTCATGACTAACCCCTAAACCCCTAAACCTCTGAACCCTCTTGTCTCGTCGTAGTAACGAGCGAAAGCGAAGACGTAGACGGATGAACCTTTCTCCCAACTCAACAGTCCAAGTGGTCTGCAACAACTTCAATCAGATGCTTTGCCGTTCGGCCGGTTCCCGCCTCTATTTGTTGACGACACGAAACACCGTTCGCGACGAATTCGATATCTTCAGAGCATTCTCGAATTGCCGGAAATAAACGGGCTTCGCCGATGTCGAGTGAAACTTTGTAATGCTCTTTTTCATAACCGAAAGTGCCAGCCATACCGCAACATCCGGAGTCGATTCGTTCGGCGGAACACCCGGAAATTGACTGTAACACGTTGATTGACGCGTCGGTCCCTTCAATAGCTTTCTGATGGCAGTGTCCGTGGAAACGGAAATTTGACTGCGAGTTCTCCCTGAATCGAAGGTCTAACTGATTCGTTTTCTTAAGTGTATCAAGAAATGTGTCAATGGTCTGTGTTGCAGCCGCAATTTTTTGGGCGTCGCTACTACTTAGTAAACTCGGGTAGTCATCCTTGATCGAGAGCGTACAACTGGGTTCAAGACCAACGATCGTGTAGCCTTTCTCCACAAACGGCAGTAAATGACGGACCAAGCGAGCGGCTTTTCGTCGCGCTGCGGGCAACAGCCCTTTTGAGTGCAACGGCTTTCCACAACAGAATTGCGTTGACACTGCAACATCATAGCCGAGAGCATCCAGTACTTCAATCGCGGATTTACCGATTGCCGGATAATTATACTGCGTAAAAGTATCAATAAAAAGCAATACTTTGGGACATCCCTCTGCCGTTCGGTGCGTACGATTTTTGTCGTACCAATCCGAGAAAGTCTGATCTGCGAATTTTGGTATAGCCCGTCTGTTATCTATGCCGACTAAATCCATCAACTGTCCTGCGACCGACGTGATTATTTTTGAATTCGCAGCCGGCGTCCATAATGAACCGAGTTTGCTTAGAATGTCAATGGCTCCGAATATCCTGTCGCGAATCGGAACCCCGTTTTTTAGGTGATAATGGTATAGGAATTCCGATTTGAGCTTGGCCATGTCTATTTGAGAGGGGCATTCGCGCTTGCACGCCTTGCACTGCAAACAGAGGTCGAGGATTTTGTACATCGAGTCACCGGAAAACTGCGAGGGATCAATTTTTTCATTGAGTAACTCAATTAAGCTCTGCGCACGTCCGCGCGTCGAATCCTGCTCATCGCGAGTCAGCTGGAACGAGGGGCACATAACGCCGGAGCTAAGTTTGCGGCACTCGCCATTGCCGTTGCACATCTCGGTTGCGAACTTTATGCCCCCTTCGTCAGAGAAATCAAGGAACGTCTCGAACCGATCCTCGTGGAGATGATCTCTTACTCGCAGGTTGGCATCTGGCCGTTGACCGTTAATAATCTTTCCCGGGTTCATTATATTCTCCGGGTCGAAGATACTTTTGATCTCCCTAAACGCACCGTATATTTTCGGGCCAAATAGTTTCTCGTTCAACCAGGAACGCACCAACCCATCGCCATGTTCGCCGCTGATTGCGCCGCCGTATTGAATCGCGAGGTCGGAGATATCTTCCATCATCCTCACCATCACCTCTACATCATGTGTTTTCCTGAGGTCAAGCATCGGCCGAATATGAATGCACCCGGCTCCGGCGTGTCCGTATATTCCGCACTCAGTTCCGAACTGTCCGGTATACTCCCGAAAATCGCGAACGAATGAGCCAAGTTGGTCGGGCGGTACCGCCATATCTTCGAGAAACGCGATTGCTTTCGTATTCGCTCTACGTGCCATTAACAGTCCGAGGCTCGCCTTTCTAAGGCGCCATACTGTCGCCATATCACGGGCGTCCGATACAACATCGCATCCAAGGCACTGACTGTTTTTTGGGAAATTGTTCGTAAAATTAGAAATCCTATCGCGAAGTTCGGTATCGGATTCCGCACTGAGTTCGACGATCAGGATCGCGCGAGTTTCCGGCTTTGACATCCACTTTGCCGGCTGATCGAACTCCGGGTTTTTGTGTGCCTGTCCAAGTATAGCGCTATCGATTAGTTCCAACGCGTACGGTTGAAACTCCAGGAAAGTTCCGACCGAGTCCAACGCCGCGAGGAGGTCAGAGAAATGGACTAGTATTAAACCGCTGGTCGCAGGTCGTTTGGAAATTTTCACCGTTATACTGGTTGCGATACCCAGCGTGCCTTCGGAGCCGACCGCGAGCCGTGCAAGGTTAACGGGACCGTCGCGGACGAGTTCATCAAGGTTATAACCTGATACACGCCTCTGAATCTTAGGGTAGCGGCAGTGGATTTCGTCTTTCAGATCTTTACGGAGATATGACACATATTTGCGAATGTTCGGGATGATATCGAGGGTGTCAGACGAGCCCTCTGGGGCATTCTCTGGAATCTCCTCTAACAGTAGCGGGTCACCGGCTGCCGAGATAAGTTCGGTCGCGATCACGTTGTCTACCATTTTTCCATAGTGCATGGAGTAAGTGCCCGACGCGTTATTCCCAAGCATCCCCCCTAAAGTTGCGCGGTTTCCGGTCGATGTGTCTGGCCCGAGCCGGTAACCTCGATCGGCGAGCGCCGCGTTGAGTTGATCTTGAATGACGCCCGGTTCGCAGACCGCGATTTCCCGGTCGTAATCGACTTCGATAATACGATTCATGAATCTCGAGACATCCAGAATTATCCCCTCTCCGAGACAACCGCCGGTTAGCCCGGTGCCTGCACCACGAGGAATGACCGGGACCCCATGGTTCCGGGCAATGCGAACTGTGTGTATTACATCCTCCCTTGTTCTCGGTTGGACAATAACAGTCGGCTCGAGCTGGTAGATCGAGGCGTCAATGCTGTAGAGTCGCTTTGAGAACAGATCATCTTTAACTTCGCCGCGGACGCTAGCTCGTAGTTCCTGGATTATTTTATCTTTCATGAGGTAGGGGGTAATCGGAATTTCTTGCGCGGTTAATCCCAACAGTGGGTTTAATTCCCCGTTCTGCTGTCCAGCACGAACTATACCGGTGAAAAAAAATGTTTCCGCCGCGGCGGATTTCGCTAGCCTGATCTATGCACGAACTTTCTACTGTGAGCACGCATTGTACATGACCTAAATGACTTACAAAGAACCCAAGACTTTGAAATAGCTCGCTATGCCTTCGGCCTTGAAACCTTCGTAACTCATCGATTTCAAAAACACTGCGAACTCTCGTGACGAAATTCATGCATGGATCAGGCTAGGCTCAACATAGATCTTACCCAACCACTTTGAAGTCGGCCCAAAAATTGTACTGCTTGCGGTATAAAAAGAAAAATCATCGTAGACTCTCCCGACAAGTTCGGGTATCGTAACAGGATACTGGCTCATCACAAAAGTCCGTACGTATTAGGCCGGAACAAGCCAACGTGGTAAAATAAAGACGTCTGACTCAAAAGTACTCTGTTATGTGAAGACCCTAAATCCTTCTTTCAAAACCAATGCCGAAACGCCACAATGCCGAAAATTCCTAAACAGACACTTTCGCCTGATGCAGGCATGCTGTTGATCGCGGGTGCGAACCTCCTCGACTCGAATTTTGCGCGGACCATAATACTATTGTGCGAGCATCGATACGAGGGGTCCTTTGGATTGGTATTGAATCAGCCAACCTCATTGCATCTCACTGACGTTATTCAGGATGTAGCAGATTGGGATACGCAAATCTATAGCGGCGGCCCGGTGCAAGAGAATACCTTACATTTTATTCATCGCTGCCCGAAACTCGAGATCGGAAGCCGCGAAATTTTTCCAGGAGTATACTGGGGCGGCGATTTCGAAGCGTTGAACAGGGCGGTCGCCGCAAAACATGTAGATCCGTCGGACTTACGTTTTTTTACCGGGTATTCGGGTTGGAGCGAAGGACAATTGGACAACGAAATCAAGCGTGATTCCTGGTACCTTAGCAAGGCGAAAGTCGACACAGTCTTTCATCCCGACAGCCCGAATCATTGGCGTCACATCTTTAAGACCATGGGGTCGGAGTATAGCATCCTGGCGAGTTTCCCGGACGACCCGCGATTGAACTGACTATACCCCCCCCGCGATCGTCAATCACTCAATCCAGCAATCCCCCAATCCAGCAATCCAGCAATCCAACATTCCAACATTCCCTTCATTTCCGCAACCCCAATTTTCTCCGTAAGCGGCGATCCTTTTTCTTATTCCGCTTCCAGTAGTCGCTGAAAACGATGTGCGTGCGTTTCGCGGTCGTGGTCAATTTTTTGCCACCCTTTCCGGCTAAGCTTGGATACGAATCCGCCCATTCATGAATTCTGTACGGAAATTTTCTTTCGAAGATAATCGTCAGTATTCGATCGATTGCGGGGACATGGATTTCGTAACGAATAAGGTCGCTGCCATCTGGCCTAAGTCCGGACGAGGTCGAGAAACTGCCAACGGCTAGAAGGGGATTTAGTGGCTTATGCATTAAACGGGAGTACAGCGTTCCAGGGATCATCTGAAACTCTCCTGTGGGAAGCTCTTCCGGTGCGATTCGAATCAGTGTCCAAATCGCGTCTTCCGAAATACTGCTGTCAATTGCCAAGTCCTGATCAGATTCCGCTTCGAAGTAGGATCTGCTTTGGACTCGATACTGATTCTCCTGCAAGTTCATCTGTAAGAATACGTGTCCGCACCATTCTTGGACAGTTGTTGTAATCTTCAGGGGCAAGGGGAATTGAGTCGTATCGATTGGCGCAAACACTGATGCCATCGTCGAATACGCGTAGATACCTGTGTGAAATTCACGCATTGCGTTGAGCTTCAGGACGGGAATACTTCGTTCGTTAACCTGATCTGCCTTGACCTGTAATTCCGGATTCATGGATTCGGTAACAAAAACTAATAAGACGTCACCATCGTGAATCTCTCCGTAGCGCGCCTGTTTTAACTCGAATCGCGAAATTTCGGCACCTTGCGAATACCAGTACTTTCGGAACTGCTCGTCTGTATGCGCTTCGAAGAATTTCGTTTGTGCGGCAGCGTTGAGTGTCTGCGAAATCCACAGGAGCAACACTAACAATCGGTATTTCTTCATAAAATTTCATCTTTTTGTTTTGGCGATTGGTTAGGGTTAAGAATAGTATCCAGTCCATCGTTTGTAAATAGACTGCATGCAGTCGAATGTTCGAACGACGTAGCAGTATAGCGATCGTTATCGAGTTTTCGACCATGCGTCGCTCAGGTGGCTTCCGCCTTCGCCCTGCGGCTAGTGCCTCCGCTGAAGCTATGGCGCGCTCGCGAAAGCGGATGGCGGGACATGATGGCCGATTAAAGAATATGGTCCGAAATCTTATACGTAGTCAGTTTCCAGTCGGCCAAAAAATCAACTGCTTGCAGTTTAACCCTTTCCACCTGCCAAAAATCGATTGAATCATGATCAGTGAGTTACGAAATATAGAAACCTATTTCTCGGAAGCCGCGGCTCAGTGGGCGGTTAATCCCGAGCTGGTCATCAGCAGCAAGTTTTTTGAAATCTGGGAGAATATCCATGAACCCCGACCATTTCATGTCACGGACACCGATATTTCACTGTGCAACGAGTCGATTTCGCTGGTCGAAGACCAAAACCTGATTGGCTGTTTCGTATGGGATTATAGTGAGGAATGTTGCGCAATGGTTGTCGAAGGCGACAAGACCCGGCAGACCATCCTTATTATGTTCGAAGATGGTAGTCCGAAGTTCGTAGACATGCCGGTGATTTTCACTGATGAAATAGAATTGTCCTACGGCGAACGCCTTGAAGTTATTTACGATATTGTCGCTCAACTTCAACACCAGGATCGTGTGAGTGAACTTGTTCAGCTATCGATTGAGCAATACAATTCGTGGTTAGTCGAAGTCGAGGCGAACTTCGACCAACGCACAATTCGGATCATGAAGTTCCTGCCGATCGGTTCGATTCAGAAGTTGATTAAAAAAGCGACCTCCGACATGGCTATAGAGGAGCTCATCGAGGTATCCGGGCCTATAGCGGACCTGAATCGATCGAACGCGACGACGGCATTTAAGTTCGATGGGGTTCATTGTTCCGGGCCCACGCTTACGATTCCGCGTCGTAGTACGTGGACCGTGTTGCGTGAGCTCCGAATATTGGAGAGCGCGTTGACCTACCTATTGGAGACAGAGGAGTCTAGCGCAATCGAATTCACCGCGGCCGACGTTACTGATCGGACTGCGGGTGGACTGATTATTCTGAGAATCCCCCTGAAGCGGGATCTGCGATTGCGCGAAGGCGATCGACTGCCCGTGTTCATTGCGGGTGAGAAGAAACCGATATCTTCATTGACAATCGTGCTTAACGACCGAGATCACATCATCGCGTCGATACCGGTTTCCGACGATGTATTCGGCGAATTATCGACCGAGAAATTCGTCGCAACTCCACCACGCAGTCCAACTAAGTTTATCGCGAAATCCATTCATGCGGCTGTTCGTCAACTGGCGGGCGGTAAATCGTTCTTGTCTCCCGTGCTAAACTGTGTGCTGGGAATAGACGATATAAATATCCAGGACATAAACCGCAGCTGCGAAATCGAGGACATTCTCGACCAAACACAGGAGCGGGCGCGCGCAGCGTCGACCAATGCCGATGATCCGATTGTCATCATCCAGGGGCCGCCGGGGACCGGAAAAACTCAGGTCCTTGAAACCGTGATTCGCGACTTGAGTACGGACCAGAAAAGAGTTCTGATGACCGCTCCGTCGAATGCGGCCGTGGATAACGTTTGTCGAAAGGTGCAGGATTTACCAGTTCTCAGACTGGGCAGGTCGAAGGACTCGATCTCCGACGATGTTGCCGAAAGCTGTTGGATCGGCAGACGTGAATCGATCGCGGAGTTCAAAGAGAAGCGCGAAACCTCTGGTTCCGTCTACTGCGGTACACATTTGGGCCTGCTACGCGACGAACTCGTTCATAAAGATATTGAACTGAACGGGTTATTCGACGTTATTATTTTTGACGAAGCGGGCATGACCGATCTCGCGGAGTTTATTTTATGCGTCCAACTCGCTAAACGCGTTGTCATGTTCGGCGATCATCAACAACTCCCCCCGTTCCCATTACCCACGGACGTAATCGATCGAATCCTGGAGGAACGACCAATGATCGGGCATGAACACGCGTTCCTTGAAAAAAGTGCGATGGAGTGGTTGATCGAATATCGCGGTTTTTTCCCGCATCTTTTACAATTATCCTATCGCTGCCAGAACCCGCGGTTAATGCGATTCTCGTCTACGCTGTTCTACAATGCGCGTGTTATGACCAGTGATAAGGCCGAGTATTATCAGCTAACAGAGGAGGAGCGTAATATCACTTATCCGCCGTCGACTCTGTCTCTCGTAAGCACCAGCGTGTTGCCACCAAATGAGCGCCGGGAACGATTGGTCACTGACGGAAAAGGACCGGGCCTTGAAAATGAACTGGAGGCGAGACTTACGGCTCGCGTCTTTTACGAGCTTCTGCGTATTTACCCGCTTACCGAGATTTCGATTATCGCACCCTATCGACGTCAGGTGCGATTAATACGTAGAGCGCTTTCACGGCGAGACGCTGAAGAGCAGTTCGCACGGCCGATTTCTGAGAGTGCCTGGAATAGCTTCTTATACGATAGCGTTTCTACGGTGGACGCGTTTCAGGGCAGCGAAAGTGATGCGGTGATTATTTCGTACGTCCGAAGTAATGATGGTAAAGGAATCGGTTTTGTCGACGACCCCAATCGGATCAACGTGGCACATACACGATGCCGTCGGGAAATGGTGATTATCGGCGATATCGAGTGCCTTATAAAACAGTCGAAGAACGATATCTTCAACCGAATGAAACGCGGCATTGCCCGCGACGGTAAAATCGTAGAGGTCACCCCTGAGTTATCATTAGCCGGAGATCTCTTAGGAACTGGATAAACGGGAATAAACCGCATGCTGTAGGTGCGATCCGAATGGCACTAAAATAAGGCGCGAAAAGCACGTTCTCGCTACCTAAGATTTCAAAGCTCGAATATCGAACGTCGAAAATTAAATAATGAAGAAAAGAAGAAACTTCAGCCTTGGATATTCCTTGTTCTAAATTCATGATTAGTATTATTGGTTTTAATCTCTTAACTTCCACTTGTAATTTCTGATTTCGAAGGTATAAAATTGCCAATTTCGCAAGACAATGAAATTGGTTGAAAGAGGTTTGGTTTGTTACACATTTTTGTAGATGCCGATGCATGCCCGGTTAAGCCCGAGATTTATCGTGTAGCAAGCCGATATAACCTTGATGTCACATTGGTGGCTAACTCCTGGATGCGGGTTCCAAACGAGCCACGAGTTGCACTCGAAATTGTTGACGACGGATTCGACGCGGCTGATGACTGGATCGCCGAACACGTACAACCCAGCGATATCGTGGTAACCGCTGATATCCCGCTGGCAAGTCGCTGTCTGAAGGAAGACGCATGTGTAATCGGCTCAACCGGGAAGCAGTTCACAGACGCCAATATCGGTTCGATCTTGGCGACGCGCGATCTCATGGCGGAGCTTCGTGGGGCAGGGGAGGTAACCGGCGGACCTCCCCCAATGGACAAGCGTGACCGATCACGCTTTCTCCAAGCGCTCGATGGGGTGATTCAATCAATCCGCCGAGCGGTCTGAAGGAATTAAATCCGGAGTATTTTCAACTATACCGCAAGCGGTACAATTCTTGGTCCGTACGGACGGACTCTCCGCATAAGTGTCCCGCACTGGCGGAATCCACGCTCATGTGGGAAGAGTCTTCGCGCACTATCGGGATCCTCGCTTATGCAGGACGGGTAATCCGGACGAAAACTCCGCGATTGTTGGTATAGAAAAGAGACCGTCCTCGTTGGGCAATCGACGATGGTCAGTGTATGTAAGCAGAAAGATCTGAGTCATAGTATTGGGGTAGGTTCCTGTAACCAGACCCTGTTCGAATAGGTATCCTGGTACGCGCTACCTTTTCGAACAGGGCCTAACTATACAGACGGAGCGCTTATATGAAAATCGAAGACCTTCCAAAGTGGATGCACGTTATCCCTGTTTTAATCGGAGTGGGTTTGGCAATTGCGGGAATGTACATATTCCCCCGATTCGGATTGAGAAATACGCTTGGCCCCATTGTTGGTTTACCGGCTGGAATGATAATTGGGTTTATTGTTTTGTCGATCATAGCCAAAACTAAAGGTTAAATTTCAAGCCCCACCTTTGATGAATCGCGTGAAGGAATCGGACCGCGCCCTTGTTCTTATAAGTTTGATGGCGATTTCGTGAAGAAAAATCGCGTTGCAGTCCCAGTTATACTGCAAGCAGTACAATTTTTGGACGACTTCAAATTGTCCACACATGAGATATCTAACGATATTTCTCTCCGTATTCTCGGAGTCCGCTCATGCGGGAAGAGTCTTTGCGCACTATCGGGATCCTCGCTTACGCGGGACGGGTAATCCGGAGGAAAACTCGAAGGCGTTCGGTTTACAAAAAATCATGAAAAACGAAAATAAAACCAAAGAGCAACTTATCGCCGAATTAGAAGAGATGCGCCAGCGTATGTCTGAACTTGAAAAAGGTTATTTAAAACTGCCTGAGGACGCGCTGGGAAACTCTGACATAAGAAGTTGCACGTTGCTTGAGGGGTCACCGGTTTGCAACAAAATTGTCGACCTTCAGTCTCGCCTGCGATACATGAGCACCGCAGGCGTGAACCGGCTTAAGATAACTGATATCGAGCGCTATTATGGGTGCACTTTTCCTCTTGATTTTTATCCGGAGGAAACGCGAGTTATTCTGACCGATCATCTTGAGCGAGCGAAAGAAGGAGAGGTTTCCAGTACGGAATCCCCCATGTTTGATATGGAAGGGAACGAGGTTTGGTTTCACACCACTTTCCTACCTGCGCGCGACGATGAGGGACAAATCGAGTATATCATCGTGACATCGGTGGACATCACTGAGCGCAAACGAATGGAACAGGAACTATTGAAAATCCAAAAACTCGAATCGGTCGGCAACCTCGCCGGTGGGATCGCTCATGACTTTAATAATCTATTGACCGCGATTATCGGGAACATTTCCCTGGTAAAGATGACTGGACAGCTCGGGGAGAAGAGTCTAGGTCAATTAACCAGTGCCGAGAATGCAGGCAGCCAGGCTCAGAAGTTGACTCAGCGGCTACTAACCTTTGCCACTGGCGGGAAGCCGGTAAAGAAAGCTCTTTCGCCGGAAAAACTGCTCCGGGAAACGGTCGACTTTTCACTAAGCGGCTCGAAAGTAACGGCCGATTTCGAAATATCGAGCGACATCGATCCCATCGACGGCGATTATGGACAAATTTGCCAGGTAATCCAGAACCTCATCATTAACGCGGATCAAGCCATGCCGAATGGCGGTGTCATTAAACTAAGGGCAGAGAATTTTACAAATACACCCAAAAATAGCCTCCCGCTCGACGGTAAAGAATATGTGAAAATTAGCATAGCGGATCAAGGGATCGGAATTATTTTCGACAACCAGACGCGGATATTTGATCCTTTTTTTACGACGAAACAGAAAGGAAGCGGCTTAGGGCTTGCTACCGCTCATTCGATTGTCCACAATCATGGTGGCTATATTGGATTAGACTCCGTTCTCGGTACCGGTACGACATTTCATATTTATCTACCCGTCTCTCAGGAGAATGTGGATGCTTCCGGCGAGTGTGAATTGAGTCAGGGTACCGCGCGAGGAACGATATTGGTGGTGGATGATGATGAATTTATCAGGCAGTATGCTACCGATGTTCTTGAGGGGGGAGGATACCAGGTTGAACTCGCCAAAGACGGGGCTGAAGCGGTAGAGGTTTATAGTCGTGCACAGAGTAACGGACGGACGATTGACCTTGTGATCCTCGATTTAACGATTCGCGGCGGGAAGGGCGGAGAAGAGACGCTAAAGGATCTTTTGAAAATTGATCAAGAGGTTAAGGCGATTGTCTCCAGCGGTTATGCGAATAATCCGGTGCTTGCCGATTATCGGGAGTACGGCTTCAGAGGTGTAGTCTCGAAGCCATTCACATCCGAAGAAATGCTTATAGCTGTCGCGAAAACCATCCACCGGGGAAAACCGAATGTAACGCGTTAATCCCACCAGCGGGTTTAATTTCCCGTTCTGCTGTCCAGCACGAACGTATTAAAGGTCTAAGAGTCTTTCATCCCTCGCGAGTTTGCCCCGAGGCAGTTTTTTTCGCGTTACGTAACTGATGCCGGATGCAAACGTCCAGATTTTGTAGTTTACGAGCTGTGCGTAATCGCTACAGGTCATTCATCCGAATGCGTGACTCAGCATCTCTTTTCCCTACTTGGCAGTGCCAATTGATTTGGTCTCGACCCATCCGACGCAGCCCCGCCAAGTCTTATCGCGTTCTACCCTACGCACCGTTATACGTATCCCAATCCCACTGAGAATGAGCGGTCCATAAAATGAGAGAAGTTGAAGTTTCTAAGGTGCCCATTGAACTTTTTAAAATTCTCAAGTTTGAGGGTATGGTCGCTAGCGGTGGTGAAGCGAAGTCCGTCATTGATGACGGCTTGGTCAAAGTGAATGGAAACGTAGAAACGAGAAAACGAAAAAAGATTGAGTCAGGCGATACAGTGGAATTCGGGGAGAATATAATTCGTATACAGCTCAGCTGATGGTGCTGCATGGGGCGGGCGGACTTTTAAAGGTTCATCACAGAACTGTGTACTTCTTGAGCGATCAGGTCATTCGGGTGGAAAAATCACGATCGAAATCGAAATCGCGATCGCGTGATCCGTCAACTTACGGGAACGCGACGAACAAGTCGGAATCATGACATCATTGTACTTGGGATGGATAACTGTATTGTTGAGCAAGTTAGGTGGCAGAGGTTAACAGATTCATTGAGATCCGGAGACTTATACTGCAAGCAGTACAATTTTTGGATGACTTTGAAATGGTTGGGTAAGATCTATGTTGAGCCTAGCGAAATCCGCCGCGGCGGAAACGATACTCCGAAAACCTGAGGATATTCGGTATATAAGACAAATACCTGCGATTTCGATTTCGACAACGTATTAACGTTCGTGCTATTCGGGGGCGGGCGAATTAAAATCTAACAGCTTCAGATCCGATGTCGTAGCGACCGATACGATATATCGCTCATAACGATATTTTCCACTTTCTCCGACCCGAGTTAATGATCAATGACAGACAAGAAAGAAAATGATGTAACAAAGGACGTGCGGCGGCTGTTCCCGTTTGCGAAACGTTCTGCCATTACGATGGTGGGACGGCAGAAAATGTATCATGCCAAAGATCGCATTGCATTCGTTCTGGTGGCGACAGATCTCAGTGACAACAGTATGCAGGAATTAAAGAAGAATATGGAAAGGACTCCACTGGTGCAGAAGTTTAGCTCCGATGAATTGAAGATACATTTTGACGAGGAGAATGTGAAAATGATCGCCTTCAAAAAATCCGATCTTGCATCATCTATTCTGGCCGAACTCCAGTTATACAGAATCGACAGTAGTACGCGCGTGAAAAAGTCACTTCCTGAAAAACAACTATCTATTCGCCGAAATCGTGCCAATCGTGGACGCCGTCTCCGGGCCTTGAGGAAAAATTATGAGTAGGACACCAGTATGCCTAACCATCGTATTCGTATTTTTCGTTAATACTGGTTTCTGCAGCGAGCTGAGCGTAATCAGGTTACACGACGGAAACGTAATTAAGGGGAACGTGATTTCCTTGAAAGACGGCGTATATACGATCAAAACTTCCAGTCTCGGAACGATGAAGATAAAAGACTCGGAAGTTGACGAAATAGTGAAGGCAAAAAATAAGACCGCGTCGGCCGAGAAGGATTTATCCACTGAACTCGAGTCAGTCCAGAAAACGCTCATGGATGATGAGGGGATAATGGAATTGATTAAATCGTTACAGAGCGACCCCATTATGCAGCGAATCCTGGATAACCCTGAGGTACTCGACGCCGTAAACTCGCTTGACTTAGAGGTTCTATTGAAAAATGACGATTTTAAAAAACTACTAACGAATCCAACGGTTCACGAGATAAATACGAAGGTTAAAGGCAAAACTGAGCAAGATAAGATTAAGAAATAATCTGGTCCCAGTCCAGCAATCTCGGCGTCACACACCGATGATAAGAAGCTTATTTATGAATAGTGAAATTGAGCGAAATCTTGGAGCGCAGCCGATCGCGCAAATCATGGCCGACCTTGGTCTCAGGGGAGGGGATTTAGTGGCGAACTCAACTGAGCAGATCACGCACAAGATGGTGTCTCGCGCCTGTAAAGGTAGAAGATTAACATCAAGGGTCCAATTGAAGATTAGAAATGCGCTGAGCCAGTCCACTGGGGAAAAATATTCGATCCCGGATTTGTTTAATTATTAGACAAAGTTGCAAGTCGTCAAATGCTTCGACAACGTTCTTGAAATTACGCAAAAGCGTCCTGCTGATCCATCAGAAAACTCAGCCATTGAAGTAGATCTTTTGGCAACCAGAAACAATACAGAAGCGTCAAAAAGTGAAGCACTAACTAGTGAAAAGGGACAGGTTATGGCATGGTTTGGTAAGATTATAGGGGGGACAGTGGGCTTGATGATCGGTGGACCGATCGGGGCTATCAGTGGAATAGCACTTGGCCATCACTTCATCGACGATCCCGGGGAGGGTGTCGTCCCTGCCGGTGGTGGCAACTTCCCGGGCATGAGCCAAAATGAACAACTTCACGCGATCTTCTTCATCACCACATTTTCATTGCTGGCGAAACTGGCGAAGGCGGACGGCGTTGTCAGCGAGAGCGAAATCAAGGTTGTCGATGATTTGATAACGCGTGATATGCAGATGACAGGAGAAGCCCGGAGTTATGCGATCAAGATATTCCAATCAGCGAAGAATTCACCGCATTCGTTTGAGCAATTTGCGACGCAGTTTTATCAGCACTTTTCCGGCCAGCGCCAATTGTTGCAAAGTATGATTGACTTGCTTCTGCGTGTCGCTGCGGCAGATGGTGAGTTTCACCCGGAGGAAGAACGATTGGTTCTAAGTGCCGTTCGGATTTTCAAGATTAGCAAACCGGAGTATGAGGCTGCCAAGGCGCGACACATAGAAGAGACGGACAAATACTATGCAATGCTGCGGTCAAAACCGAATGATTCCGACGAAAAAATAAAGAAGAACTATCGCAAGTTAGTTAATGAGTTCCACCCTGATAAAATAGAATCGAAGGGCCTGCCACCTGAATTTAGCGAGTTTGCCAAGGTGAAGTTTCAGGAAATACAGGCTGCCTACGAGGCTGTTAGTAAAGAACGTGGCATAAAATAGAGACGGCAAGCAGTTTTTTCGGGTCCCGCATGGGGGATCAATGCAGGCCAAGATTCTCGGAAAGAAAACTGAGTATCTGATTGGCGTCTTGTTCTCAGGTACTGACGCGAAATTCCGTAACATCACCATCTTGCATCACGTACTCCTTGCCTTCAATCCGCATGAGCCCCTCTTCTTTTGCGGCACGTTTGCTCCCGTGTTTGTCGACGGCGTCGAAAGGTATAATTTCAGCGCGGATGTAGCCTTTCTCAAAATCTGTATGGATAACGGCCGCTGCCTGCGGTCCTTTCGTCCCCTTGCGGATCGTCCATGCCCGAACTTCTTTCTTTCCTGCCGTAAGAAAGGTGATCAGCCCCAGACTTCTGAAACTTGTGCGAATGAGCCGATCCAGGCCAGACTCCTCGAGACCGAGATCTGCGAGGAATTCCTCGGCTTCGGCGGTGTCCAACTGGGCAATCTCCTCTTCGATCAAGGCGCTGATTGGCACCACCAGGTCGCCATTTTTAGTCGCGAACTCGCGGACTTGCGATACGTAGTTGTTTTCCATGTCCGGCAGGTCGTTGTCCCCAACATTCGCAGCATAAATGACAGTCTTCGATGTCAAAAATCGGTAGTCACGGATTGCATTAAGATCGTCGTCATTCAGCGCAAGGCTGCGTAGTGGCTGTTCGGTGCCGAGGTGGGTCGAAATGCGTTTCAGTACCTCACTCGATTTCGCGGCAAGCTTATCGCCACTCTTGATTTTCTTCGCTAAACGTTCGATCGCGCGATCACATATATCGAGATCAGCGAGTATCAGTTCAAGGTTAATCGTTTCTATATCGCTAATCGGATCGACTTTTCCGTCTACGTGCACCACTTGCTCATTCTCGAAGCAGCGAACGACGTGAACAACTAAATCAACGTGATGGATGTTCTCGAGAAATTGATTCCCACGTCCTTCTCCTTTAGACGCGCCTTTCACCAACCCAGCGATATCAACGAACTCCGTGGTTGCGTAAATCTTTTTATCCGGATCCTCGATTTCAGCCAAGCGATCTATACGCGCGTCCCGGACCGTAACGACGCCAATGTTCGGTTCAATCGTGCAAAATGGATAGTTCGCAGCCTCTGCGCCCGCCTTGGTTATCGCATTGAATAGCGTTGATTTTCCTACATTTGGCAGCCCGACGAGGCCGCAAGCAAGACCTGACATTTTTAATTCTCCTAAAAATATTTATGATAAAAGCTCACTATGATCGCGCAAGTTTAGCGTTTTTCAATGCGCGTAACGAATTGATAGAGACAGTAAGCAGTTCTACTTTGGGATGACTTTAAGTTAAACGCCCGATGCGCGATCGAATAATATTTTTTAATCGGCATCATGTCTCGCGATAGTTCTGCTAGTCAGCAGAACGCCTGGGTCAGGAAGGCCTATTCAGTACTAACGGAAGGAAGCAGAATGTCTAAATTTGAGAACGTGACAGTGGTAAAAGCGGCGAATGTGTACTTCGGCGGTAACGTAACGAGTCGCTCAATAACGTTTCCTGACGGATCAAAAAAGACGCTCGGCGTAATGCTTTCCGGAGAATACGAGTTTGAGACAGCAGAGAAGGAGATTATGGAGATCATATCCGGTGAGCTCGAAGTCCAGTTGCCGGGTGCTCCGGGATGGAGAAGCGTGCGGGGTGGCGAAGTTTTCGACGTGCCATCTTCATCCAAATTTCAACTCAAAGTCCAGTCTGTCACCGATTACTGCTGCTCATATGTACAATAAAAAGGGCGGAGGATTATATCAGCAGAAGATCGAATGTCGATTTCTCGCATGGGTACTGTCCGGACTGCTTGGTGCGTGCGCTGCGTGAGGCGGAAGGTTTGTAAGACGGGAGGAATCGGCGTTATTCCGCAAGCAGTCCAGTTTTCGGGCGGTGTGGAGGGACTCAACCCTGTTTTAGCAGTTCTGGGGCAACGCCGTGATCGTCGAAGTCATCGATTTCAAGGCTGGTCAGGTACGGCCGAATATTCTCTTTGGTTTCAACTTCAAGCGACTCCCAGACGCGACGCGTAACCTCGACCGGTTGCCGTATGAGACACGCCGCCGTCTGTCGCAAGACCGAATCCAGCAGACCCGATTCCTTCAAACTCATATTGAGCTTGCGACTCCGGTTAAAATCGTCGTTGAAGCTGGAGAACATGATATCTCGTATCAGCAGTCGCCACTCACGTGTTGCGACTTCGCTTTCTTTGTCGGTGAGAATGTTTAGAATTCTGGTTCGAAACTCCGGCATGATGTAGGGGCTGATCGTATCGATGTCAAAGGCTTCATTGCGAATAGACTCCTGTTCGTATCGAAATCGCTCGGTAATTCCGCGCAGCCATTCGAAATACGACGCTGTTACTCCGCCGCTGTTTGCGAGGAAATCGTAAATAACGTCGATCGACTTTTCTTTGAGTATAGCAGCCGCCCTTGGAGTAACGGGGCCATTTGCGCCGCAAACGACGAGTGCGGCATCGACATCCGCAGCGTTGTCGTAGGTGATCGCGTTTTCCAGTGCACAAGGCAGTAGAATATCGCACGACTTGGTAAGCACGACGGCACCTTCGGCAGTGCCGATAATGCGTTCGGTGACGCCGCCTTCGACATCTATCACGGTGCCTCTCTCTTTGGCGTGCATGAGAACAGCGTCGATATCAATATGATCGCCGATAATCGCGCCATGGGCATCGGCGACCGCGACGAGATTTACGCCGAATTTCTGCAACTCCCGTATTACCGATGTGCCAACCTTGCCGGCTCCCTGCAACACTATTCTTTTGTCATTTAACAAGACCGGGTATACACGGTCACGAAGCGTGTCCCAGTCATCGTCAGATATTGACGAATTCAAATTCTCCGGATCCGCTGAAGCCCATGACACGGCCGCAACGGTCTGAATCAATTCCGTATCTGCATCGGTCAAGTTCCCATCGGTCGGCCACTGTCCGGCGAGATACCGCTGCCCGATACCTGCAAGTATGGAATAGAACAGACCAAGTCCTGTAGCACCATTTCGAGCTTCAATTCCCATGTCGGGCTTCCCTGTGATCTGTGCCGCTAAAACAAGTTCAAGGTAGTATTCATCGGTCATGAGCCTGCTGATTACGGCGTCATCGAAAGAATCGACATCAAAGTGTTTTTCCAATATCGATCGGGCCTCGCCTATCGCAACGACGCGTTTTCCGATGTACGCGGCGCCGTACTTGCTGCCGAATGCAAGTGTGACGAGATCGCGGAGTGCGGCCTTATACCCCTTGAATATCAAATCAATCTCGTAAGGCCCGCAGTTCACGTCACCTGCTGGTACGTCGAGGAACGGACCGGTCTCAAGGAACAAGGATTTACCGAAACTCGAAACTGAATCGGCGAAGTCCAGCGCTGTATTGAACTCACTTGGGTTCAGCAGAATTCCGCCCTTCCCGCCACCGAGCCGAAGATGACTGCGCGCAGTCTTCCAGGTCATCATGAAGGACAGCGCAGCTACTTCTGAGAGTTCCGCGATCGGATGAATTCGGAGTCCTCCTTTTGCTGGGCCGCGAATAGATGAATGACGCAGTCGATAGGCGTTCTTATTCGTTACCTTTCCATCAAGCCGACTTTCAACGAAGAATTCAGAGATGCTTTCGAATCGCAAGAGCCAGTGCATTATCTCGTTGTTATCATAGAGCCCGGCGAGCTTTGCCGCCTCAAAGAATTGGGTTAGCACGTTCAGCAGAAAGTTGCTTTTCATGTCGGATAAGTCACTGTCGATGTCGATCCGAGCGAGGCGTTTCAGGGTTTCGATTGCAGGTACTGCACTCTGCGGTGACGTTGGCCCGGAGATGACTTGTATAAGTTGAGTGATCAAACGTTCTAATTCGTCGGGCTCTGCGACGATCGCATTATCGTTGCCGGATTTATTAAGTGCGGATAGTCCGGCGACGATCGCGTTGACGTCTACTGTTGTGTTGACATAGAACGATCCGATGGCGACGGTGTCATTTGAATTGGCGTCCGGCGGTAAGAATAAGTCGTAGTAGGTACGACTCAGATTGATATTCAGGCGGCCGATTTCTGCGAGCATGTGCTGGATGAAATGACGCTCCGGGTTGCGCTTGGAGAAACTGATGCGAATCGTTTCATCGAAATCTGCACTTGGATCTGCGCTGCGGCTCCGTTCAACTGCCTCGACATGGACTCCATCGACTGACATAGCCGTTTCATAAAGCTGCAAGTGCCTGAGAACTCTCGGCGACGCTTTTTGGGCGAAGATTTCTTCGCGGACGTAATAGGCTGGTAATCCGTCTAGAAACTGCTGAGCGACCGGTGAGCCGGTGGCAAGGACTCGCTGCTCAATCTCACGCGCGTACGGCTTGACCTCCTCGGAATAATCCACGGATATGTCGTGGCGCTTTTCGATGCTGACGATCCGGTAACCTGACCGCGTAATGATCGAGTCCAGACCGACGATATCAATCTCCCGATTCTCGTTCAGAAGATTTAATAATTTTCCCGCGATATTCGTCCCTACATTATAAAAATAGGTAATTTTACGACCTTGATCGGACTCTACAGCAACTCGTTCTCTATTAGCATCGAGAACTTGGGTAATGACAATAACGTGTTTCGCGATATCTGCGGGACTGTGCGAGTAGAAGTAGTATTCGGGCATGAACCCGGGTGTTAGAAATAGTTTAAGTCGTTTTTCGGCGTCATTGTGGTTTAATCCGAATCGATTCTCGAGAATCGACAGGGTTTCGATACTTTGCCATCGGGTGTAACGTTTTTTATCAGAATAGATATCTTGTGGTTTCATGGCTGATATACTGAAAGCAGTACAGTTTTTTTGCCAACTTTGAATTGATTACCTAAGATCTATGTTGAGCCTAGCGAAATCCGCCGCGGTGGAAACGATATTACGTCCCGCATGCGGGATGAAGATGCTCAGTATATATTGCAGCAATTCGGGTTTCCGAAAACGACATAGATTGCACTGGGGTTACCTGAATGAGAACCACCGATCGCAACGGAGGTCTGACTTGCTTTTAATTGGGATTGCCGAGACGCAGTGACGTGTGTAAACCACGTTATCAGGTTTTCGCGATCCGCGTTATTCATCGTGAAGAATTTCCGTAACCAATCACGCACTAAAGTGTGAACTCCAACGCCTTTGCGAACGAGCTTTATATCCAGAGGTGTTGGAGTTTACGATTTATCGTGCACACAGGGCGCACACAGAGCACACTGAAGTGTGAACTCCAACAGTTTCGCGGATAAGCTTTATGTCCAGAGCCATTGGTGTTCACCTCCGCAGTAGCGAGAGTCTTCGAAATCTTATGCGCAGTTAGATTCAAGTCATTTAAATTTCAACTGCTTGCAGTTTAATTCGCTGCTTTATAATGAGTTAAGGCTTCAGGTATGAGCTTGTTTAAGTCGCTGATACGTCTCTTGTCTGACGGATGGGTAGATAGAATCTCTGGCGGAGCGGACGACTTCGAACTCGACATGCGCTTCCAGAACTGAATCGCCTCCTTCGGGTCATACCCGGCCTTTGCCATGAGTATAAGGCCTATCCGGTCCGCCTCCGACTCCTGAAGCCGGCTGAACGGTAGAATTACGCCGTACTTGGTTCCTAAACCAAGCGCTGAGCTGAAGAGTTGCTGGGTCTTTCCAGGTTGACTCTCCATCGCCTTACTTAGCGCCGCGGTGCCAAAATTGGCGATCATCGACTGGCTCATACGCTCGTTTCCGTGGTTCGCGATAGCATGTGCTACTTCGTGTCCCATGACAGCTGCGATACCCGCTTCGTTTTGCGTAAACTTCAGGATACCCGTGTAAAACGCGATTTTTCCGCCCGGCATACACCATGCGTTGACGGTGTTATCATCCTCTATGAGATTAAATTCCCATTCGAAATCATTTTCCATCCCATTTTCACGGTAAAATTCATCGACCGCATTCGAAATCCGCAGTCCGACGTCGGTTACCATCATCTTCTGATTCGGCACAGACGCCAACGTGCTCTCGGTGAGAACCTGTCGATATTGCTGACTGCTCAAGCTTAACATTTGGCTCGAAGGAATCAGCGTCACTTGCCGGCGATCTGTCATCGGTACTGTCGCGCAACCGCCGATGACGACCGCGATTCCGATTGTAAGGATAGTTGCCTTGAGTGACTTCCAGCATTGGTTTCTTTTTCCCGACGCCTGAGTCGGTGCAGTTGATTTAATTATTAGATTCATTTTCGCGGTGCTCCTGAATTACTTTGGATTAGTTGTCAGTTCTGGCGGGCAAACTTAAAGAATAAATTCAGAATAAAGCTATTCTGGCGTTGCGACTTTTGTACGATTTCGGCATTTCTGACCCACATCGTACTTGCCCCTTTATAGCCACCAAACTTACCCCTATTTATAACCAATTCAACGACGCTCATTTCAAAGATTGCGCCGCGGTCGAATTTGCGGTCCGGTCAATTTCTACTTCCGAGCGTTTATGTATTGCATTTCGGGGTATTTTTACTACAGTTTTTACATGAGTTCAAAACAGCGCGCGTTTGTACAATTTCTGGAAAATCGTTACAAGGATCAGATTAAATCGCATACGGTATTAGATCCGGTGTCGGGGGATGTTTCAGCGTTTCCGGAAACCCTGCAGCCGCGCCTTGAGTCAGTTCTCTGTGATATGGGTATTAAGGCGCTATACTCTCATCAACTTGAGGCATTCGAATCCGTTGGTGCGGGTGAGGATGTTGTGCTTGTATCGCAGACTGCCAGTGGTAAAACCCTTTCGTTTTTGCTCCCGATACTCAATTCTTATGTCCAGGCCGATCCACCTTTCAGCGTATTGTTACTCTACCCGACTAAGGCATTGTCAAGGGACCAGGAGGGGACAGTCGGGCGATTAATGACCGCCGCGACCGGAGAACAAAAACTCGGCACGTTCGACGGCGATACACCGCGTGACGAGCGGACACGGTTACAAAGGTCAGCGGATTTCCTTATTACGAACCCGGATATGCTTCATGCAGGTATTCTTCCGAACCATAACCGTCGGTGGAAGAACTTTATTTCGAGGCTCAAGTACATTGTCGTCGATGAAGTACACACATATCGCGGCGCATTCGGTTCTCACGTGGCGAATGTATTCCGTCGGCTCGCACGGGTTTGCAGGATTCATGGTAGTTCTCCAACTGTGATCTGCTCGTCCGCAACAGTTGGTAATCCCGCGCAGCACGTAGAATCGTTATTCCAAAGACCATTTCGGGTCATCGACCGGGACGGAGCGCCGCGACCGCGGCGTGATTTGTATCTGGTCAACCCGCCGTTAGTCGAATCGCAAACCCAAGGCCGGTACCGTAAAGGCCCGGGATCAGTATCTGTGCCGCTCATTCGGCAGGCATCCAAACTAGGTGTCCGAATGATTTGTTTCTGCCGTGCTCGGCAACAGGTGGAGCGCCTGTATCGGGCTGTTATTGACGGCCATCAGGAACTCCGTGACCGGGTGCGTCCTTATCGCGGGGGGCTGCTACCGAACGAACGGCGGCAGTTGGAACGTGATTTGTTTGACGGTAAACTCAATACGATTATAACGACGAATGCACTTGAGGTCGGAATCGATATCGGTGATCTTGATATCTGTCTATTATCCGGCCATCCCGGTTCGATCGCGAGTTTCTGGCAACAGGCGGGTCGGGTCGGTCGCAAGGGGAAACAATCAGTCATCGTATATATCGCGAAAGACACTCCGGTCGACCAATATCTGGTAAGTCATCCTAAGTTCATCACCAGTACTCCCGTGGAAGAAGCCTGGTTGAACTGTGATAACCCGTACATACTGCTTCAGCACCTGCCTTGCGCGGCCCATGAACATCCTCTGCGGAACGAAGAGGAGCACTACCGTGAGCCAGTCTACGGTGCTGCGCTCGAGATTCTGAAGAGCAACAAGAGTGTCGTCCCGTATCATGATTGCTATCGGTATGCACTAAGGGATTTTCCGACCCGTGGTGTTAATCTTCGGGGTATGACTGATTACAACGTCGATATCTATTGTGATTCGGTTGTAATCGGCGAAATCGATCCGGTCGGCGCCCGTGGAACGCTATATAAGGACGCCATCTACCAGCACCTGGGAAGACGGTACATGTCAATGGAGCTTGACCTGGAAAAGAAGTTATGTCGCGTTGAGAAGGTCGACGTCGACTATTTTACTGAGGCAACGTGGGAGGGCCGTGTCGAATTGACTGAGATTGATGATACGCGTGGATTGCACGACGCGAAATTGGATTTCGGCAGTATCAGGGTAAATAAGCAACCGAAGATGTATAAGAAGATACGAGAGCGTACATTCGAGAATATCGGCTATGGGCCGATTACGCTTGATCCGTTCGAATATGATACGACCGGGTTCTGCGTACTCCCGTCGCGCGTCTGGCAACAGGAAATGCGCCGGGTTGATAAACGCTACATCGGAGCTGCATTATTCGGGCTCAGTTATATTCTTCGCCGCGCGGCACCCGGGCTGTGTATGGGCGACCTGAAAGATATTGACACCGACGTGTCCTTGACAGAGGTATCTGCGGAGAAGTGGCGAAGTGGTCTTTACGTATACGATACACACGAGGGCGGTGTTGGCTATGCCGAGAAGATCTTCGGTCGTGTCGAGGAAGCGTTGGAGTTGTGTTCTTCGATCATTCTCGAATGTGATTGCCGTTGCGGATGTCCCGCATGCGTAACTCCGCTGCCACCCGGCGTTGATGACGAGAGTCTGGAGTCGTTGCTGATCGAGTCGAATGCAGCAGTGGAATGCGCTCGGAGTCTACTAACGAGCCTGTTATCCGGTGAAATAAGCCTGCCCCGAGTAAAAATAGAAAAGACACCGTGCGCCGACGGAGTGGATCCTGAGCCGGAAGATGCAGAACTTAAAAAAATAAGGCGTCAACTCGGTCGTGCTGCTGAGATTGTGAAGAAAAAGCGGGAAAAGATCCATTGATTACAGAAGCGTTTTTACACTGTCACGGGATCGGCCCGGTAAGAATTAAGCGCCTGCGCGCGAACAATATAGTCGACTGGAGTGATGTCCTCAGTCATCCTGAGCGCATACCTTTTAATGTAAAAGTCGCGACCGATCTTGTCGACGAGGTTCAACGAAGTCAGGAAGCCTTACAAAACGGCGACATCAAATACTTGTCCACTGTATTTTCGTCGCGGGATTATTGGCGGATTCTCGGAAGATTCTTCGACTGTGCCACCTTTTTTGATATTGAAACCTCCGGGCTTTCGTATACGGATTACGTTACCGTTATTTCCTGTTTTCATAAAGGCAAAATGACCTCATTTGTTGAGAACGAAAATCTCGACGATTTTGTTGAATTTCTTGATCAGGTGGATCTGCTTGTGTCTTTCAACGGAGCATCATTTGACGTCCCGCGGATTCTCGATACCTTTCACCTTCCGGAACTCCCTTGCGGCCATATAGATATGCGCTGGCTTTGTTATCATTGCAATTACACAGGAGGGCTTAAATGTATCGCGGATGAACTTGGCATTTTGCGGCCGTCAGATTTATCACAAGTTGATGGTGCTGAGGCGGTTGAATTATGGAATCGCTGGCATTTTGGGAGAGAGAGGCACGCAAGATCATTGCTTGTCCGGTACTGTTGCGCTGATGTCCTGCTACTGGTCGCGATTGCGGCCAGGGCGTTAACGGATAAGGGCTATGCGTTAACAACAGGCGTGACCGATGATTTCTGGAGTCTGCTCCCTGAAGATTGACGCGAATTCGCTAACACTGATCAAAGTGAGATATTACGAACGATTTCTGATAGAGTTTGATAGTAATTCCGGCGTCAATGGATAACAATAACCATCTGAAATAGCATCTTAGCGGGGGATTCCGCGGACACATCAAATGAGATTATTCTATACCCATGGTCATCGGGTTTTCGAAATATCGTTCGGAATCATATACGCTCACACAATTGAGTCGTCCAAAAGTTCAACTGCTTGCAGTTTGCATAGCGAGTTTCGCCGTTATGACAACTCAGGTGAGAGGATAGCATGAGAATAAGACCTATAATCGTTCCTATCATTACTGGCATGATCGGTATTGCGCTAGCCGTTGTCGTAGCGCGAAGCATCTATGAAATCGAAACAACTATTATTCTTGGTCAGTTCAAGACGGACGTCAACAAACGTGTCGCTTCATTCGAACGGGAGATCAGTCTTAATTTCGAGTCAATTTACGCGGCAAGAATTCTCTTCAATGATAACCGCACCGCGGACCATCATGAGTTTGGGCGGGTGACGAACGATATTTTAGACCGTCATCCTGGTATTCAGGCGCTGGAGTGGATTCCGCGTGTGATACATTCCAGTAGAGAGGCAAGTGAATTGTCGCGCCGAAGTTATTTTCCGAACTTTCGATTTACCGAGCGCTCCGAGGTGGGGCATCTCGTTCGGGCGCAGGATCGGGCTGAGTATTTTCCGGTCTACTTCGTCGCGCCACTGGGCCCCAACAGAGAGGCACTTGGGTTTGATCTCGCTTCTGAACCTACCCGACTGGAAGCTTTGAATCGTGCAGCGGATACGAATAAATTAAGTGCGACGGGTGGTTTAACGCTTGTGCAGGAAAAGGCCGGGCAAAAAGGGTTTCTATGTTTCCTCCCCGTCTATCGTGGACGTCCCGAAACAGTTGCTAAACGGCGTTCCGCCCTCCGCGGGTTCGTATTAGGGGTATTTCGTATCGGCGAGATATACAGCCGGTCCAGCCTTGAATTCGATATTTCCGACGTAGATATAACCATCATTGATGATTCTGAGAACTCGGCTGATAATATTCTCTTCAGAACCGGAGCCACGTTGAACGATGAAGCGCAGTCCCAACACAAACCGTATCGAAGGGAACTGGCAAGCGTCGGAGGGCGGAACTGGAGCATACTCGCATACCCCGACGGAGAGTATATCTCTAAAAACCGGAGCTGGGCACCGATACTAGTACTCCTGGTCGGATGTTTAATTACGACGTTTGTGGTTACATATATCGTTGGATTATCGGCGCGCGCGGCTACTGTCGAAAGGCTGGTTTCTGAGCGAACGAATCAGCTGCAGGACGCGCTGGCGAAAGTGAAGCAGCTCAGCGGATTCCTTCCTATTTGCGCGACCTGTAAGAAGATTCGCGATGATAAAGGATACTGGAGTCAAATGGAAACCTATATCACGAAACACTCGGAAGCAGACTTTACTCACGGCATATGTCCGGATTGTGAGGAAGAATACTATAAGGAACTCGACGGGGAAGGAAACAACACTGATCCGGCAGATGGCGATTAGGCATGTTCGCGGAGTGCGGAAAACTTATAGACTGGTAACGTATTTATGCAGGGTTTCGCGATTGACATTCGAAAGAAGCATCTCCCGTACCTCGGGTTTGTTGAATAACGCCGTTATACCTGCCAGGTATTGAATATTGGATTGCTCTTCTTTCATAGGAGCGACAATCATAATGACAACGTGATTGCAGAGCTCACATTCCACGGACGGATCGATCCGTTCCCTTTTTACGCCCACAGCCAGAACGATCTTATCGACGCCAGGGATTCTGCAATATGGCGTCGTTATATCGCTTTCAACTGTCGCGGCTACGATATTCTCGTACTCCCATATTTTATTCAGAATCTCATTCTTATCCGAGACAATTCCCCGCTGACACAACAAGTCGGCAAGTTCAGTGATGGCGTCTTTTTTATTGAGTGCTTTCATGTCAAGAAGGATACATGCAGGATCCAGCATATCAGCTAGATTCAATTTCAGTTTCGATCGTTTTTCGGACCCGCGCAGGCGTGTCGATATCTTTATCTTATCGATCACGCGATCGACCTCAATCAAGGTCTGATACACCATCGTCTCGATCATCGTTATATCTTTCTCATCAGCTTCAAAAACGACATCTTTTGTCTTGCTGAATAACGTGATGAAGGTCGTATCCTTCTTGATATGAAATATTTCGTTATCGGTTTCCAGACAATGGATAAAAAAACCACCGTCGCGGAAGCGGTCGATTAGCTTGGACGTCATCATATGTGTGAGTTCCGGTGTCCCAAAATCGAACGGTAGTTCTATTGATTCGGACTTCTCTTCTTCCTTTTTCGTGCCTCGACGCGGTATGCGAAGCGTCGTATGCAATAAGGGCGGCGCGACGATTGTTGTAACGAGCGTCATCATTATCGCGACGCCAAACGTGCTGCCGTCCAGAATCCCATGAGATAAACCGATGCCGGCCATAATCAAAGCAACTTCACCGCGAGGGACCATGCCGAGTCCGATGCGTATCGCTCCAAGCGGGTTGAACCCCATCAACAGCACCGGTACGCCGCTGCCGACGACTTTAGCGAAAACCGCACCTACCGTATATACGAGGCCGAATATTAGAACTTCAGCTGACGCCATCTCTCTTACATTGACCAGCATCCCCATGATCGTAAAAAAGATTGGGACGAAAAATGTATATAATGGATGAAGCGTCTCCTGTATGGCGTAATTGATATCCGTTTTGGATAGTACCAATCCCATAACGTATGCTCCGATGATCATTGCCAGCCCGGCTTTCTCGAAAATGCCTGACAAAATCAACGCCATGCCGAACGCCATTACCGAAATCGTCTTCAGATCCCGGAATGACTTCAAGAATTTACTGATCTTATTCGCGAAATAGAATCCGACCACCGTGAACCCAATCCAGACGCCGACGGCTTTGAACGCAATGAATCCGACGATTCCCCAACTGAATTGACTGCCTTCCCCCAACGTTCCTGTAACACCCAGGACGATCGCCAATAGAATTATGCCAAGAACGTCGTCTATGACAGCCCCGGCAAGAATCGTCACCCCTTCGGGGGAATCAATCTTCTTACATTCCGACAGGATCCTGGCTGTTATACCCACTGAGGTCGCGGTGCTCATTATTCCCAGAAATAAGCATCTCGGATCGGTGAAACCCGTACCCATCATCAGCATCGCTGTACCCGCACCGATCGCGAAGGAAAACAGTACGCCTCCAACTCCGACAACCAGACCGGCAACTGAATAGCGGAGGAACAGCGGTAAATCAGTTTCCAACCCAGTCATGAACAGGAGGATTACGGACGCTAATGTTGCTATGCCGTAAAGCTCTTGGGATACCGGGATTTGCGCCAACTCGATTATGGGAAAGATGCCGTGTTGAAAACCCGGCAATGGCGTACTGCCCAGCATGTACGGGCCGATAATTATTCCGACCACTAACTCGCCGATGACCGCCGGCATCTTTAGTTTTTCGAATACCATCCCGCCGAAGCGCGCGGCGAAAATAATGACACCGATCTGGATCACAAAGTTGACCATCAAGTGAACGATGTCCTCTTTATGGTCTGCAGAACTCGCGAAAGCAGTGACCGGGAACAATGCGACTGCAGCTAGTGGAATTAAGGTTTTACGTAACATCTACTATAAAACTTCTATTGATCGTTCATTTGCTTTTTGGGCTCAATATTTTGGTGACTCTGTGGTTGCTGAATAAAACGCAATACACTAATATTGAACCAGATAAAGGAAAGTTATAAATAGAAACAAACTCGATCAAGCGTATTGTACTCCGCATGTAGTCAAATCATCGGAGGTATCTATTGTTGTCGCTATCGAAATAGGTATCGAACTAATCTCGATTGCGAACACCAACATCTCCGCGGTTACGGCTTCGATCGGGAAGGTGTAGGAGTTCACCTCCGCAGTAGCGCGAGTCGTCGAGATTTATCGTGTTCTTTTACGTACTAAAACGCTGCTCAACATCTGATCGGACAATCACTTTTATGAAAATCGCATTACTTTTCGGCGGTCCGTCCCTGGAGCGTGGTATATCACTTAACAGCGCGCGGTCGTTATTCGATCATCTGCAGGGCGACCAAGTCGAAGTCTCGCTTTTTTATTTCGACGTGAGAAAGAACGTATTCCGCGTGCCCCGGTCGCAATTGTACTCGAATACGCCTTCGGATTTTGACTTCAAGTTACCGAAAGTTGCGCGACAGCTGTCGACTGAAGAGCTTACCAGCGAGTTGAGGGCCCTGGATATCGTGTTTCCTGTTATTCACGGAATTTTCGGGGAAGATGGGGAATTGCAAAGATACCTGGAAGAGATTGGGGTCCCGTTTGTTGGCTCTGGTTCAAGTTCATGCAGGCGTGCCTTTGACAAACATTCGGCGCAGATAGCGTTGGGTGAAGCCGGGTTCACCACATTGCCGTCGCTGCTCATTCAGGAATCGGTTTCGGACCGACGGGGGAGGGTGCTCGAATTTCTGGATTCCATTAATGCCCAACAGGTAATCGTCAAACCCTGCCGCTCCGGGTCGAGTATCGGTGTCTTCGCGGCGACCGGTCTAAATGAAACGCTCGGTAGCGTCGAAAAGATCTTTGATAAAAAGATCGATACGCGTGTGCTGATAGAGCCTTTTTGTACGGGAACGGAGTTTACCGTACTGGTTCTCGAGGGCACAAATGGAAATCCTATCGCTTTGATGCCGACTGGAATCGAGATAGCGACCGGATCGGACGAAATATTCGACTACCGAAAGAAATACCTTGCGACTCAACACACCTTTTATCATACGCCGCCCCGATTCCCTGACGAGATAGTATCAGACATTCGCATGAAGGCTCAGCGGATCTATCAGCTGTTCGGCATGTGCGACTTCGCACGGTTCGACGGGTGGCTTTTGCCGGACAACTCAATCGTGTTCTCGGATATGAACCCCATAAGCGGGATGGAGCAAAATAGTTTCTTTTTTATCCAGAGCGCGCAAATCGGCATGTCGCACCGCGATGCGGTACGCCATCTGCTACAGACCGCGTGTCGCCGACATAAGATCAAATTTACGGGAAACGACGAGAAGCGGTCAAGCGACAGGACGCCGGTCCAGGTGATTTTCGGCGGCGACACCGCCGAGCGCCAAGTATCAGTATTAAGCGGCACCAACGTGTGGCTCAAGCTTCTCGAGTCCGACAGGTACGAACCGACTCCGTTTTTTCTCGATAAGAATGGATACGTATGGGAGTTGCCATACTCGCTTACCCTGTACCATACGACGGAAGAGATCCAATCTCTCTGCGAGCGTGCAAGCACGCGGATCTTAGAATCAACCGCGTGCAGAGACGTGATTTGCGATGCTCTCGGTATGGAAGGTTCATGTGAAGAAAATGAAGGGCAACCGCGCCGAATGACCATGAACGAGTTCGTCGCGGAAGCGTCTTTGGTGTTTATAGCATTGCATGGTGGAATCGGTGAAAACGGAAAAATACAGGAGATCTTACGGGCAGCAAACGTCCCGTTTACCGGGTCTGGCCCGGAAACGTCGCGACTCGGGATGGATAAGGCCAAAACTGCGGACGCTATAATCGCCCTTGGTATAGAAGGTGTATATACCGCGAGAAAGAAAACGGTATCTATTTCAGAACTTGAACGGCTCGACCTCCACGGTCAGGCGTCCCTTTGGAAACAGCTGATAAAGGAATTGGCCCTAAATAACGAAAGCCAGTCCGTTATTGTGAAACCCGTTGGCGAGGGTTGTTCGGCAGGCATCGCAAGGTTGAATAGTGTTGATGGTTTAGCGCGCTATATCTCAGCCGTCCTGAATGACGAGCCACATATTCCGGCGGGCGATATGACGTCGGAACAGGGTATCATCGAAATGCCGCCGCATCGCGGTGAGGCGTTGCTTTTTGAGGAATTCGTGATTACCGACAACGTCGGGATCGTCAATGGTGAGATCCAGTGGGAACGCGTATCGGGTATAATCGAGATCACGATGGCGTTGATTGGGGCTACGGGGAAGATGCAGGCCTTGAATCCGAGTATCACCTTAAAGTCCGGCGCGATACTTAGTCTTGAAGAAAAGTTTCAGGGTGGCACAGGCGTTAATATTACGCCACCTCCTGATCAGTTTATCTCATTACCCGTGGTTGAGACAGCAAAGAAGCGGACGGCGTCCGTCGGTAATGCCCTTGGTTTCAACGGTTTCGTCAGAATCGATGCCTTTCTTCATGTCGACACAGGCGATTTATGCATTATCGAAGCCAATACGATTCCGGCTCTGACCCCGTCGACGGTGATATACCATCAGGCGCTTGCCGAAGATCCGCCGATCTATCCGACCGAATTATTAGAGAAAATATTGGATTATCTGGAAGTTTAAACTGCAAGCAGTTGAGATTTTGAATGACTTGAATCTCACTGCGCATAAGATTTCGAACGATATTTCGAAAACTCCGTGATTGTTGGGATAACTTACTAAAAGTGAGTCGGACCGCGAATGTCCACTGCTGCTCTGCTATTGCCGGTTTCGTATGCCAGGTGACAAGGAAGGCTACGATAAATCTCGAAGACTCGCGCTATTGCGGAGGTGAATTCCAACATCTCCCCGTATAAGCCTATCCGCGAAACTGTTGGAGTTCACACTTTAGTGTGCTCTGTATCCGCTCCGTCTGCACGATAAATCGTGAACTCCAACGGCTCTGGACATTAAAGCTTATCCGCGGCGGCGTTGGGGTGCGACTGACGCTAAGGCGCCGGGAGGCCCCTTCCTACTCGACGTGCGCCAAGTCAAAGCTTGGCATTACTTGCAAGGTGAAAGTCCTTGTCGGATAAGGTATCAGCCATCCATCCGTATCGCGTGTTGCGGTTATAAGGAGTTTTTGGAAACAGAAACGAACGAAATAGCCGAAGCGTACACAGAGAAATAGATAGGCCACAGGAGAGATCGCACTCTCTGAAGCCGTTGTTAGCCTCGTTAGGGAAAAAGCACAGAGGACGACAAGTTGTCGAGCTTGGAAGTCAAAATCTGAGGGACTCCTTTACGGCAAGAGTACCCAGAGTCTGTCGGGGTTTTTTTTGAGGCGTGGCATGTCTATAGAGTAATGTCGAGAACTTGGGAGACCTCATAGGTTCCCGCCGCGGCGGGTAGGATGATGCGACGAAAGGAGTGATTCCAAAGATCGATGGGGAGTCAGATCAGTCCATAGTACTCAGAGACGGTAGGGCCGTTCACATGGGGAAGGGACTGACGAGTTTACGTAGTCTTCAAAGGAAACATTGCCCGGACAAGTCGGGCTGGAACTAGCGATGCACCCCTCCCTGAAGAGAATAGCGAACAAGGCAAGAAAAGCCAAACAGCACCGATTCCAAAATCTTTATAGGTTGATCGATGAGGAACTTCTGCGTGATTCTTGGAAGCAGTTAAATCGTCATGCCGCGTTAGGCATAGACGATGTCAGCTACGAAGAGTATGGCAGGAACCTCAACGAAAACATCACGAACCTAGTGATACGCCTGAAAGACAAGCGGTATCGAGCGAAGTTGGTGAAACGTCAATACATACCGAAGGGCAAGGACAAATGGCGCCCTTTGGGTTTGATAGTTATAGAAGATAAGCTTCTTCAACATGCAGTTACGCAAGTGCTTAGCGCAATCTATGAGGCAGATTTTCTGCTGATTAGTTACGCTTATCGTCTTGGAAAAGGAGCCCACAATGCAGTGAACGATTTGCAACGTGAACTTCGGTATGGGGCATACACAACGGTTGTGGACTGTGATATCACCGGTTTTTTCGATAACATCGATCATGATTGGATGATTCGAATGTTGGAAGAAAGAATCGATGATAAAGCGTTGATTCAGTTGATTCGGAAATGGCTAAAAGCAGGGATATTAGAGACGGACGGGCAGGTGATTCATCCGGAAACGGGAACTCCTCAAGGAGGAATAATTTCACCAATGCTGGCCAATATCTATATGCATTATGTGCTGAATTTGTGGTTGGAGAAAGTGGTCAAGAAGCATTGTAAAGGCAAGGCTTACTTAAGTGTCTACGCCGATGATTTCGTTTGTGCGTTTGAATGCGAAAGTGATGCTGAGCGCTTTTACAAGGTTTTGGGCAAACGGCTTGGCAAGTTTGGTCTTAAACTTTCTGATGAAAAGACAAGTATCATTCGATTCAGTCGTTATCAGAAAGAGCGTAATGGGACGTTTGACTATCTGGGGTTCACCTTTCGATGGCAGAAAAGCCGTTCCGGCAAGGATTGGCTGAAACGCACAACATCGAAAAGCCGGCTCCGGAAGTCGCTGGCGGCCTTTACGCTATGGTGCCGGAAGAACAGACACATGCGAAGTAAAGAGTTCGTCAAGACGCTCAATGCCAAGCTCCGTGGCTATTACAACTACTACGGGGTGATAGGCAACTACGATGGGCTAAAACAATTCTTCTACCAA
>JAJFLP010000041.1 GCA_021772635.1 Verrucomicrobiota bacterium
AGGAAACTTGGGTTCCAGGTAGCCCTAATGTAGGAGGCTGCTCCCGCAGGCGATAACGATTATTTCGGAACGATACCGAAAAAAATAAGATCGCCTGCGGGAGCAGCCTCCTACATTAAAAACAGCCTAAACCGGTTTAAGTTTCAAGGGAGCCTACCAGTGGGGTTCCTTTTTAACCCTCATTTTACAATGCGAAACGGGCTCTCAATGTCGAAGATTTCCGCCAAGTTTCAGAAGAGCTCCCGCGTTTTCATTGCGGCGAAAATGGTTTTAACCTTTCGTGAGGTATAGATTGGCGAGAAAACTGCTGTAGTATTTTAAACTGCTTGCAGTTGAATTTTTGGACGACTCATATTGTGCCAGCGTATACGATTCCGAACGTCTTCAGATTTTCGTCCGGACTGAAAGCTTGCGGTATAACGGATTTCAACGAGTAGCTTCTTAAATAATGCGAACTTTGAATAACTCCAACAGAGTAGTAATCACAGGTCTCGGCGTTGTCGCGGCTAATGGGATCGGGATCGAGCAGTTTTGGCGGTCACTGATCGAGCGCGACAGTGGGATAGGTCTGATCACTTTGTTTGACGCGGAGAAATTAAAATCGAGAATTGCGGGTGAGGTTACTAACTTTGACGTTAACGACTTTCTCTCAGAGAAACTAAACTCGAAGAGGACGGCACGTCATACTCAACTGGCCCTTGCAGCAACGATGCTTGCACTCGACGACGCGGGGTGTCGCGATCTGCGTATGCCACAATCTTCCTCGGTACCCCTTGTTATAGGCGTCACAACTGTGGCCCATGATCTTTTTAACCCCGGATTAGTAAGAACATTTGAAGGAGGGCCGGCGCACGCGCCGCCACATCTGGTGCGAGACGCAATTCCCCACGCGATCACTACGACGATCGCAAAATATCTCAAATTCGAAACTTGGAGCAAGACTTTATCGAACGGCTGCCCGTCCGGTGTGGACGCGGTTTATCGCGCGGCTGAGTTGATCCGTGACGGTTCCGCAGATCTGGCGATCGCTGGTGGTACCGATGCACCAATTGCGCCACTTGCCTTCGGTTGTTTCATCAATGCCGGATTGTCGTCCTGCAGGAATAGCGATCCCGCAGCGGCGAGTCGTCCGTTCGATCGCGACCGAGATTCAGGGGTTGTAGCGGAGGGTGCCGGCATACTTATCTTAGAGAATATGGAACATGCTTTGGCACGGAAGGCTGAAATATACGCTGAAATTACCGGCTATGGTACGGCCGACTACGGGGACGGCGAAAATCCACTGTTCAGTATGGAGGAAGCGATGAAAAGCGCACTCACAAATGCATGTAGAAGACCCGAAAACGTAGACTATATTTGCGCACACGGCCCGGGGCACCCGGATCTGGATCGTATCGAGACAGCCGTTATAAAACAGGTTTTCAAAGATAAGGCATATTCGGTACCTGTAAGTTCCATTAAAGGGGTCACCGGAAATCCACTGGCTGCTGCCGGGCCTATGCAGATAATCGCTAGCTCATTAGCGGTCAAAAATTCTATCTTACCACCAACGGCAAACTATGAAATACCCGATCCCCTGTGCGACCTGGATTACATAGTCGAAGGTCCAAGAACCGCGGACGTCTCATGCGTTCTGGTGAATAGTCACGGCGTGAGTGGGAATAGTAGTTGTATCGTGATTGAAAAAGTCAAACTTAACGCCCTTATTCCTTCCGCATAACTTGTCAACCCTTTTAATCTCGGTAAAGTTAACGTTCAAAATTGTACAGCAGTTATCTGATAACCGGTTTAGGCTTACAACGTCTGTGTCCTGAACAGGTTTGGAGTCGTTCTCAGCGCTTTGGTCTAGTTATAATCAAATATCGGAGCAAAAGGCGGTTTTAGGTCGCGAAGCCGTCGAGCATAATGGATATCGTTTATCTACCCGTATTATTTGCGCTAGTGGTGACTATAACCCTCGCTGTCATGGTGTACCGGACGAATAGTACACGGGGTGTGAATCAGCAATTTCTGGGGTTATCACTGGTAATAGCTTCGTGGTTGGTCTGTCTTATTGGCTCTTTCGTTGCGTCCCGATTCGGAAATACGGCTGCGGCGGAGTTCTGTGTCCGCCAAGCGTCGGCGACAGGCGTATTTATCCCTCTGGCAGTCAATACGTTGCGGCTTTCAGTATTTCATAAGACTGACACATTCGTTCAGATCCTGGGGCGCTGTCGACTTTGGATCGTTGTAAACTGTTCGTTTGCCATTGTTTGCCAGACACCGTTTTATCTGAAGCACGTAGTACTGCCGGTATCAGAAGTTAGCGGACCTAACTTCGTGAATCCGGTATACGGTTGGGCGATATACCCGTATTCACTCTACTTCGTTGTAGTACTGGCGTATCTGGTGCGATCCACCTTCCGTGATCTGAGGGAATCCGAGGGGATTGAACGTGTCGAACTCCAATTCGTTCTCCTGGGTTGTGTGACAGGAATCTTCGTGGCGATTAGTTTGGCAACGATTATTCCGATGATTTCAGGGAGTTCCCAAACCATACGATTCGCTTCCTTTAGTGTTATCGTCCAGAATAGTATCATCGCTTACGGTATCGCGACCAAGAGAATAATGGATGTCGCGTATCTCCTGAGACGTGCAACCGCTTACTCGTTGGTTACTTGCTATCTGATTCTGATTTACATGGGAGTGTGGATAGTTTGCGCCCCGGTTTTCGGTTTTTTGGGATTTCCTCCATTGTTAAGCTTTATAGTCGCGTCGTTGGCGGTAGCGTTTTCGATGGCTCCCGCCCACGGGCTTATGCAGAGGTTCGCTAACCGCTTATTTATTAATGTGCAGGCGATGGACGTCGGTATCACGATCAAGAATGCGAACGAGATATTTCAAACGATAAGGACGATGCCGGATCTACTCGGGCAGTTTACGAATACAATTGCTGAATCAGTGGGGACTGATCGCGTATTGATATTGCTTTCCGAGAACAACGGCTACAAGCAAAAGCATCCGGATCCTGACGCTCATCGCGACCCCGTAAATCTTGACAATTCAGACATTGTCATCAGCGAACTCCAGGCGGCTGGTAAGACGATCGTACTTGATGAATTAAATCGTCACCGTTCCACGCCTGAAATACAGGCATTGTCCGCGCGACTTCGCGAGTTGTTAACCGAAATTGTGGTGGGGATATACTCTCATAGGGAACTCGTCGGCGTCATGCTGTTAGGGCCGAGACTATCCGGGAGAATCTATAGCGGTATTGAACAGAATGTCTTGCAGATATTGTGTGACCAGCTCGCTGTGGCTTTGGAGAACGCCCACCTTTTTACCCAGGCGCAGAATAGCAGTATTTACAACAAGATTCTCCTCGACAGTCTCGTAAACGGGGTTGTCGCGGTGAATAACGAGGGATCAGTAACTGTTTTCAACGGGGAAGCGCAGAGAATTTGCGGGTTGCAAAATAGCGACGTTCTTCATAACGACTACAACTTGCTGCCAGGACCGTTGGCGGACGCGATAACAAAGACGCTCAATAGCCAGGTTATTCTAAGGGATGTGGAGGTTTCAATCGTACGTCATGATAAGGATAGAATCCCGATCCGACTGGGGAGCAGTAATTTTCATAATCACTCCGGCGAAAAGATCGGTGCGCTGATAGTTTTTCACGATATAAGCATGGTGAAAAAATTGGAAACGCAGATTCGCCGTACAGATCGTTTGGCGAGTATCGGTACGCTCTCAGCGAGTATGGCACACGAGATAAAAAATCCGCTTGTCGCGATCAAAACTTTTACTCAGTTGTTACCGGAGCGGTACGACGATAACGACTTCCGCGACACATTCAACACACTTGTGGTTCAGGAAGTCGAACGTATCGACACAATCGTAAATCGATTGTTGAAGTTTTCCCGGCCTGCACCGCCAATGTTGAAGCCAACGCGCTTGAATTCGATAATTGAGCATTCGATAAGCTTACTTAGTCATCGCATCGAGCAATCGCAGATTAAGTTATGTTGGTCGTCTCGACTCGACAACGACCTGATCAATGCCGATATGAATCAGTTGCAACAGGTGTTTTTTAATTTTCTCCTGAACGCGATTGAGGCTGCCGATCCGGGTGGCGACATCACAGTATCGACGAATGTGACCAGCGCACCTTCCTTGGGTTCCAGCGAATGGGGGCAGCTTCAAAAACCAGAATTTATTAAGGCGAGTATAAAGGATACGGGAGTAGGTATCGATCAGGAACATTTGACCAGCATATTCGATCCTTTTTTCACCACGAAGGAAGACGGTACCGGAATGGGGCTCGCGGTTGCATACAAGATTATCGAGGACCACGATGCGACCATCGATGTCGAAAGTGAGCCGAATAAGTACACGATTTTCAATATCTCTTTCCCCTTAGTTAAAGAGGAGGTCCCGGTCTGAACTCTCAATCTTCATGCCTAGTTTATACCCAGGATCAACAGCTTGCCGATCGGGTATCCGGGTTCTTGAAATTCACCGCCGCGGTGACTCACGTGGACTCTGCAACGCGTTTGGATACTGCGCTTCACCAAGCGAATCCGGCAGTGCTTATACTCGATATCAACGCCGACGACGGTAGGAAGCAGATCTCTGTCGTTCAACAGCGGTGGAAGGAGACTATAATCGTTGTTCTTGGAGCGCCGCGGTCCCAGCCGGTCCTGGAGGTTGAGTCAGTGGGAGTTTATGCGGTCGAGGACATCGCGCTGGAACGCAGAAGTTTGCAGGCAACGGTCGTTCGCGCGTTGGATTATCTCAAAGTTACTCAGGAAAATAATTTATTAAAAGTCGACCTCGCTAGAGCTTCTGCGATTGCAACTCAACGAGATGCGAGCGATACCGGGTCGGGGAAACCAGCGACGGCATCGCCATTGCGGGCGCTATCGCGGGCGTTTCGTAAGTTCGGCGATCTTGAGTCGTTGTTACATGAGATCGTAGAGGGTGTTTCTTCTTCCTTGATGGTATCGCGAGCCGGTATCTTTTCCCGTCCGCGTGAGTCGGATACATATAAATTGTCAGCCGGTCTCAGATGTCTACCGGAAACGTCTTCAGCCGGGTACTCTGAGCAGGATCCTTTTGTCCGGTGGCTGGAAGTAAACGCGCGTGTCGTCGCCGACATCACACTGGAACACGTAAAAGACCCGGAAGAACGGATCTTACTCAAACGCGCGCTCGACGGGCATGGCGCAGAAATCATCCTGCCGCTGCACGCTCATCAGCAAATCATCGGGTGGTTATTCGTCGGGCAAAGAGTTACCGGATTGCCATTTTCCTACAATGATCTGGAAGAACTAATGGCGACTGCCGATTATATTTCAGCAATGATGGATAACGCTATTCTGTACGAAGAGGTGGCCGTGCAGAAGACGCTTGCTGAAACATTGCTGGACGCGATGCCGCTGGGAATCGTTGCAACCGGGATGAATGGAGTCGTCCACTGTTTTAACCACGCCGCAGAGAAAATACTGGGATTGGAGGCGGATCAAGTAGTAAATTCGACTTTGGACTGTTTGGGAAGTCGGCTCGCAAGTTTATTGGCGAATACGTTGAAAGGTGAATTTGCGGACGAATCGTTGGAGTGGGTCGATCCGAAGTCATGTAAACCCATATCAGTGCGGACGCGCGGTCTGGTGTGCCGCGATATGTGTGTTGGTGCAGTCGCCTTAATAAGAGACCTGACGACAGATCGCATGATCAGACAGAAGGAAGAAGAATTGGAACGTGCCTCACTCGTCGCCGAACTCGCTGCCGCAATGTCGCACGAAATCCGAAATCCTATGGTCGCGGTGAAGACCTTTGCTCAGCTTTTGCCGGAGCGGCGCGACGATCCCGAGTTCTGCAACGAGTTTAATACCTTGGCTCTTCAGGAAATCGACAGGCTGCTAAGCATTGTCGATCAAATTCACGAAATCGCTCATCCGCCTGATCTCGAAAGCAACCCGATTGATCTCGGCGATATTGTCAAAGCAGCTGTGAACTCAGCGAACAAGAAGTATCAGGCCGAGAATATTGAAATCGAAACACTTGTTGATGACCAACTCCCTTTGCTTCACGGCGACGAATATGCGCTGGAACAATGTTTTAAGCATATAATCGCCAATTCTGTCGAAGCACTTACTGAGCAGAAGCACCCAAGTATCAAAATTACCGTGAAAAATCTAAATAAGAAAAACGGTTCGAATGGGTACTTCGTAAGTATATCCGACAACGGGAACGGTATCCCGGAGTCCATTTTAACACGTGTATTTTCTCCTTTTTGCACCACAAAACATTCCAGTCTTGGACTCGGACTGTCCATTGTAAAACGAACGGTCGTCGAGCATAGCGGGACCGTTAATATTGATACGGGCGCGAACGGGACGACGATAGAAATAACCTTGCTTCAGGAAAAGCATGCGAACGAAAGAAAAGAACCTGCTGATAGTTGATGACTGTAAAGAGATAAGGGCCTCTCTGAAAGCTGTGTTCTCGCGGACCTACCAGTTGTCGATGGCCGAGAGCGTCGCGGAGGCGGAGCAACTGCTTTCGGAGAAGGTGTACGACCTTATTCTGCTCGACATCATCATGCCTGATCGAGATGGAATGGAGTTTCTACAGCAGATTTCAGCATCAGATCCGGATATTCCGGTAATAATGGTTAGCGGTGTTTCGGATACTCGTAAAGTGGTGGAGGCTATCCAACTCGGCGCATTTGATTATATCACGAAACCGTTCGACTTGGCAGAGATTCGGCACATGGTGCGCCGGGCGCTGAATAACACGAATATGCAGCGGCGTCTTGAGATTTTGGAAGATCAGGTTTCACAGGAATTCCCGGTCGCCGCGATAGTCGGAGAGTCGCCGGTTTTTCAAAAGAAATTAAGTATTGCGAAGAAGACAGCTCAGACCGACTCCACCGTACTTATTTGCGGAGAAAGCGGAACGGGAAAGGAGTTAATCGCGCGGTTACTCCATAACGAGAGTGATCGCTGCGATGAACCTTTTATTGCGGTACATTGCGCGGCGCTTTCCGAGAATTTGATGGAAAGCGAACTATTCGGTCATGAGAAAGGCGCCTTTACCCATGCCGAGAAGCGTAAGCTCGGGCGTTTCGATCTCGCTGGCTCAGGCACGTTGTTTTTTGATGAAGTCAGTGAAATGACCTTGGGTACGCAGGTGAAGTTATTACGGGTTTTGCAGGAACGAGAGTTTATGCGCGTTGGGGGGACGCAACTTGTTCAATCAAGTGCGCGAATTATCGCTGCGAGTGCGAAAGATTTACAGGTAGAGGTTAAAGCGGGTCGATTCCGCAGTGACTTGTTCTATCGCCTAAGTGTGGTTCCTATCGAATTGCCGCCTTTACGCGATCGTCCCGATGATATTCCGATGTTGGCGCGACATTTCCTTAAATACTTTCGGCAGAAAATGAATGTAGCAACTATGGATTTTTCTCCCGAGGTCCTTGAGGTTCTGGGCAATCACTCCTGGCCGGGAAACGTCAGAGAATTAAAGAATATCATAGAAAGAGTATTGGTGCTAAATGGTAGTTCAACACTGATTCAAATGGATGACCTTCCGCCTGAGCTGCAGTCGGAAGGCGGTCAAAGAGAAAGAATTGATTGCGACGGACTCACGCTGGCGGCCGCAGTAAATCAATACGAATGCGGAATTATCCGAAACGCTTTGAACGAAGCGAAGGGCGTCCAGACCCATGCGGCAAAATTGCTCGGGACGACCCGGAGAATTTTAAAATATCGCATGGAGAAGTTGGAAATCAACAACTGATCCATGTCGCAGTGCATTTTTTGGGACTCACTTTATTCTTGTATACGGAGCGTCTTCATCCCGCATGCGGGACGAAGTATTGTTCGATACCCCTTAGGTAATGAATTCAAAGTTGTCTCCGCACGAGCGGAATCCGTCCATATGGTCCAAAAATTGTACTGCTTGCAGTATATTTTGCGCGCTCAATGGGGCCGAACCGATTCGAGATCTTTCCGATGTCCCGCCTAAATTATGCAATAGCGAAATTGCGCAACGGTAAACCGACGTTCCGATTGGTACTGGAGAATGATACTGAGTAAGGCATCGACAGCGTCCCTGTTTTGCTGCCGCTTCTTCGGCTTAAACCTGCGTGTAACCCACATAGATTGTTACTTCAACCGGTCTGTCCAGGAAAACTTTTTTTGATTTTTGATTTGAATTGTTCAGCATTGCAGTTATTTTTCATGCTTTTCGGCAGTATTTGGAATTATTGATTCACAGTTCTGCCATTATCACAATAGGGTCACTGGCCGGTATTTGTCAGGCAATTGACCCGACATAGTAACAATACATAATCAAGGAGTAACAAAGAATGGCAGATCGTGAAACTGGAAAAGTAAAATGGTTCAACGAAAGCAAGGGCTTCGGGTTCATCGCCCGCGAGCAAGGCGAAGATGTATTTGTACATTACAGCGCGCTGCAGGGTGACGGCTATCGGACCCTGGAGGAAGGTGCTGATGTGGAGTTCGATGTCGTACAGGGACAGAAGGGACTTCAAGCGGAGAACGTAAGCGCTGTCTAATAAGGTGCTTGCATAAATTCCGAAGAACATATTTAATATTACAGGGGCGACTCATCGTTAATCGGTGATCGCCCCTGTTTTTTTCAGGGGGGCTTCAAGCATTATCTTAGGTCACGGAACACAGCCCGGACGAATGCGATAGCTCTATTTCTCCCGGAATTCATAAATCGAGAGAAGTTACCATACAATAATCGACTAAGTGAATATATGTTTACAGCGAACAGAGTCATCCGCAACGCGACCAACTGTAAGTAGCGGTGAGACTATAACAAATTAAACATGGAGACATTATGAAATCACTAAGGCTGTCAGCAATCATCGCATGCGCACTTGCATTTACCCTTAATTCTATTGGTCAAGAAGAAGGTTCCCATAAGCACGAGGGGTCTCACAAGGCTGAGGGTTCACATAGTGCGAAAAAGAATAAACACCACGCGGCGCATTCTAAATCGGGCTTAGCTGGGGTTTCTTCAGCTGTCGCCGTTGTGCATGCGACCGAAGGTAACGCAACCGACGGTACAGTGCGATTTAATGTCGTCGACGGTAAAATTAAAATAATCGCTGACATTACCGGTCTAAAGCCGAATTCAAAGCACGCAATTCACATCCATCAGTTCGGCGACTGCAGCTCGGGTGACGGAAAGAGCGCAGGTGGGCATTATAATCCTAAAGGTCATAAACATGGTGGTCCGACCGCGGAAGAACGACATGCTGGAGATCTCGGTAACCTCACTTCCGACGGCGAAGGGAATGCACATTACGAGTTGATAGTCGATAATATTTCAATTGGCGGTAAGCGCAATCCGATTATCGGACGTGCGATCATCATCCACGCAGGCGAAGACGACCTTGAAAGTCAGCCAACCGGAGCAGCCGGGGCCCGTATAGGGTGCGGAATAATCGGTGCGGCGAAGACTGAGTAACAGTTTCCCGTCATCAAACCACTCGAGGGAAATCCCCGAAAACTTGAAACTGGAGGTGTGACCCGAATGCCCCCCCACTTAAGCATTTTTTGCCCTCAATTATGATCAATTTTTCGGAGGCCGTACTGCAGGCGGCCTGTTTCTGAATGTGGGAGGCGCTGTCCCAGCGGCGATAATATATATTCTGGTACAATTCCCAAAAATATGAAATCGCCGCTGGGGACAGCGCCTCCCACATTCAGAAACAGCTTCCTCCCTTTCACGGTTAAAAAACCGAGTCTTCAGGCTTAAGTTGGGCGGCATTCGGTGTGACCCCGATTTCCCCCCGAATTTCCAACGTTGAGTAGTCAAAAAATTCGACTGCTTGCAGTCTGAATCAGGGATAGGGAGAAATGACAACGGATAATTGCGAAGTAACAGTCGAACAATTGGATGCGATGCGGAAGGATCGTGTACTCCATGTTTTAATGGATGTCCGCGAAAGTGATGAGTACAAGATTGCTAAAATCGAAGGCAGTATTTTAATGCCTATGTCGATCATAGCTGCAAAAGGAGTTGACGCGCTGCCGCCGGACATGCCCCGTGGTTGCCCGATAATCGTCCATTGTCATCATGGCATGCGAAGCGCTCAGGTAGGCCAGTGGCTCGTTACTCTGGGATACTCCGAAGTCTTCAATCTAATTGGCGGGATCGACAAATGGTCGACGGATATCGATCCGACCGTTAGCAGGTATTAGTGCCAATTTTAGCGAACATTTCCTCGGATTTTCTTCGTAATCATAATCGTAATCCCTTTCCAAATATCACCTCAAATAGCCAGTAAGATTACGAATCGGAATGTGCGCTTATATTAGGACCAGTCTCAATTTTTCAATTTATCCCTAAAGACCTGTTGCAGCTTATCAACTTTGGGTTGAATAATATGTGTACAGTAGGGCTGCTGGCTATTCGAATTGAAATAGTTCTGATGATAGTTTTCGGCTTTATAGTACTCCGAAATCGGGACGATCTCTGTTACTATCGGATCGTCGAAGATGCCGGACTCGTCTAACGTTTCCCTGTAGTCTTCCGCTATTCTCAATTGCTCCGTGTTATGACCGAATATAGCGGACCGGTACTGTGTCCCGGAATCATTCCCTTGACAATTCAGAGTTGTAGGATCGTGAGTCTTCCAAAATACCTCTAACAAGTCCTCGAAAGAGATTGTTTCCGAATCGAATGTAATCCTGCATACTTCCGCATGCCCTGACCTCCCGCTGCAAACCTGTTCGTAAGTAGGGTTTATGATGTTTCCGCCGGTGTACCCCGATTCAACGGCTTTGACACCATTAAGACGCTGAAAAATAGCCTCAACGCACCAGAAACACCCCGCGCCGAACGTAGCGGTTGCAAGGGGCTTTTTTCCTATGTTTGTTATTTTATTCTCCATATCCGATGTCGAACAACTTCGAGTTTTTTAACCCATCATGTCTCGCCATAGCCGTAAAGCGAAGGTGGAAGCCACGTGGGGCCGCACGAGCGGACTCGCGCTTATGCGGAGAGAGAGATCGTGGACAGTATAATACTACAGGAAGGACTCCAGGAGTCAATCTGCCCATCGCGAAACGCTTCCATTTATACCCATCGTCATCGAGTTTTTTAACCGGCCATGATGTCTCGCCATAGTCACGATCTCCCGTAGAATCGGGACGACGGCGGAAGCCACCTGGGGCCGCACGAGCGGACTCGCGCTGATGCGGAGCAACGCCTGGTCGAAAACCTGAAGACGTTCGGTATATCGTGATAATTCCGGCTTACCCGCCGCGTTACATTCCAACTAGTTTATGCTCTAAGTCGCCCGGTTCCTGCGATGTGGAATTTCGAGTTGAAACCACTAGATTTCAGCCGAATACAAGGTTCTTCAAGGGTCTCTCCCGTTGTCTCGGTGTTGCGAAGACGATTTCCAATTGTAAGGTATATGACGAAATCAACTGAAGTATACCAACAACCGCTGAGTTTTCGAAAGATCGTTCGGTATATAATACCCATCGTCATTGGGTTACGTCCGGATTACCGGGACTCTTCCGGCACAAGCGGAGTTCGAGAATACGGCGGGAGATCGTGGGCAGTATAGAATCTTGAAGGTTACTTAGAACCGTTAGGGGACTCAATCGTATAATGGACGATCATAGGAAAACGAAGGCGAAGCTGATAGAGGAATTATCGGTGTTGCGCGCAAAAAACCAGAAGTTAGAAGCGAAGGTGAATCAGAATCCTCAAGGGGTTGCGGATCTGGAAACCTCGTCGTCAGACATCTTCTCGGCTGTGTCTGTGATGGCATGGTGCCTTGATTGCGACAAGCGACTGAGCTTCGCGAATTCGTTCGCCACGGAGACTTTGGGTAGATTGATTACTCTTGGGCAGCATATCTCGATTTATTCAGGGAATAATTCGGCTGAATACTCCCGGTATGATGATGATGTATTGAGTACTGGTAATTCAATTGGAGGAAGCGTTGAGCGATACACAACAAGAATAGGGGAAAATCGTTGGTTCGTTACTAATCGTAGCCCACGCAGGGACGACGACGGTAAAATTTCGGGTGTTATGGTTGTATCGATGGATCTGACAAATCGCGTTCAGGCGGAATTGACGAGTGCGCGAAAGGCGATTGATTTCGAACGATTAGTGACTTACATCCCCGAATGTTTCTGGAGTGTCGACATTGCGGAAGACGGCACTTACAACGTTCGCTACGTTAGTCCGGCGTGGGAGAGAATGTGGGGATTTAAACCAGAGGATATCTACGAGGATCCAAATCTGTGGCTCAGCGTGATCGTCGATGAGGATCGTGAAATCGCAACCGCGGCTTTTGACAGAGCGATTGCGGACAAGGAGAGGCAAGTAGCCGACTATCGCGTCGTTTCCAACGCTACCGGGGAAGTTCGTTATATAGAGGATATAATGGTTCCCATCGTTGACGGAAATGGGGCCGTGATCGGATTAGACGGTGTCGCCCGAGATCAAACGTACCGAAAGAAACTCGCTGAAGAGTTGCAGAAAGCGCAGAAACTCGAGTCCCTTGGTATTTTGGCGGGAGGAATCGCACACGATTTCAATAATTTACTGACTGGAATTTCCGGGTATACCTCGCTTGTATTATCGAATCTGGATAGTAACGATCCGAACGGCGAACTTCTTGAAAAGGTTCTCAAGACGATTGATAAGACCACTCGTTTAACGACACAATTATTAACCTTCGCATCCGGCGGTGAGCCTGTTCGTAATATGGTGTCGTCGTCCAAGGTGATTGAGGAGGCGATAGAGTTTGCTATGCACGGGTCCAAGGCAACATGCCAGTTTGAACTCGCAGAGGACCTATTGAATATGCACGTAGACGAGGGAAATATCGCGCAGGTCATCAATAATTTGATCATAAACGCCTGCCAGGCGATGCCGGAGGGCGGCCAAATCACTGTCCGTGCTGAGAATGCAACCGATCGTGATCGACAAAGTCCCATATTACGGGCTGGTCGATTCGTGAAACTTTCGATAACGGATCAAGGAATCGGTATCGATGAGGCGCAGCTCGGCAAGGTATTCGACCCGTTCTTTACAACAAAGGAGAAGGGAAACGGACTCGGGTTGGCGATCGCTTACTCTATTGTAAGCAATCACAATGGACATATTAATATTGAGTCCAAGGTGGGGAAAGGAACGACCGTTAGTCTATGGCTTCCGGGTACCCAAGAGGGCGTTCCGGCAATTATTAAAATAGAGAGTAAGACTATGAAATTACGGGGGAAGGTTCTGATCATGGACGATGAGCAGTATATCCGTGATTTAGGTACGAGAATTTTCGAAAAACTAGAGTGGACAGTTGAAACAGCCACTAACGGAACCGAGGCAATCGAGAAAACGCGTAAAGCGAAGCAGGATGACACGCCATTTGACGTAGCCATCCTTGACCTCACTGTCCCGGGGGGAATGAACGGAAAAGAAGCGATGGGAAAAATGCTTGATATAGATCCTTCTATTCGTGGAATCGTTTCAAGCGGCTACTCTACCGATCCGGTGATGTCAGATTATGAGAAGTTTGGATTTAAAAATGCCGTTCCGAAACCGTTTGAGAGAGATGAGTTAGTCAACGCGGTTTACGAAGTAATGCAGGAATAAGGTCGTACGGCTGAAGAAATATTGAAATATCAGCTGGATCTCTTAGTCTAGTCCCGTGATCGCGGGATCGTACGTTCTTTGTAACGCATTAGATTAGGTATGATACTTACTCTCCGTAGAAAGTTTATGCATAATGCAGGCTAGTTACCGACACTCGGCAGTATATTCGATTTTCCTCGTCTTATTTGCATTGTTCAGTTGCTTTCTAGTTTTGTTAACAGGACCACTATGGGTGTATTTAACGGGTGATTTGGTCCTTGATGAGCACTGGCGGGTTGCCAGCCGAAGAAGCGCGCAGTTGGCGCCTAGCCCAGCCACCGAATCAGCGGCAGTCGTTCAAGTCTACGCGGCACGAGCATATAACTGGCGAGGGGCATTCGCGGTGCACACCTGGATTTCTGTTAAACGCGAATTTGCACCGTCCTATACTGTTTATGAGCTCATCGGATGGCGTTTGCACATGGGGTTACCTGCGCTTTCCATCGGAACCGACTTGCCGGATCGTTTCTGGTTTGGGCACCCGCCGGAGGTATTACTCGAACTTCGAGGCGCGGAGGCTGAGTCTGCAATCCCAAAGATCGAGGCCGCGGCGCGATCGTATAAATACCCGGATACCTATCGGGTATGGCCTGGACCCAATAGTAATACATTTACCGCCTACGTTCTTCGCAATGTCCCGGATCTAAAGATCGCACTTCCAAATACAGCGATTGGTAAAGATTATCTGCCGGAACGTGCCGTCATCGCCGATGCTCCCAGTAATACTGGAAAGCAGTTGTCAATAATTGGCCTACTGGGCGTAACTGTGGCAAGGGTAGAAGGTATACGCATACACAGCCTGGGTTTAGAGTTCGGTATTGACGCCGCCGCTGGCGAGATTCTATGGCCCGGGGTAGGGCGCGTTAAATTACCGTTAATTCATTGACGTCGTTCGAATTCTATAACCGCCGTAGCTATCCAGGGTCGCACCGGCAGATTGCCCTTTGAAACTTAAGCGGTTTTGAGGCGAGCTACGGTTCAACTTTCTTCGTTTTAACCCCTGAATTGCAAAATTCGAACCCCTGAACCCCGAACTCCTGAACGCTGGATGCCGGATAAAAAACGCACTGCCAACAAGTGCGGAGAACAGCGGGACGGCAATATTTCAATTGCCCGTAGTCCAGTCTTAAACGCAACTTCCCCCGCCCGGCAATCTTTTGCGGAGCCAATTCATGCGCGTGTGAATTGGTTTCCGCAACAACGCTTTAATCATCCGCCGTTCTGGATCAACGTCTGCCGGGTTTCCGGATTTATTTTCTTTATGTTTTTTCATCTGACTCTTCTAAGGTTGCGTTTAATGAACGTGCTTTCCTTCAAGTTTTCGACCAGGCGTCGTCCGCGTGACTATGCCGGTTAAAAAATTTCGTTTGGAATCGCTTGGGCAATCAATCCTGGTTATCGGGAATCGGACTGTTTTCGCTCTATTTCTTCCTGCGTTTTCTCCAGAGTCGATATAACCCCTTAGATCCTTCGGCCTGTTGGTCGCTTTTTTACTCTTGATGATATCGTTAAGCGAAGCGACATGTACGTTCGCACCACCTAATTCTAGGAGAGTGCTTCTAGACCGAATCGATGCATAAGATTTCATCCCAGAAGGATTATCCATGAAATCGACATAAATATCCTCAGCCTCGTTGACGATATGATACACGTTGCTGGTTATTCTATCTGGCTTTATCAAAATGCCACCCAATATTTCGGCCGTCGCTTCAAGCTTTCCCATTGAGTTTTTACAGCTTTTTATAAAAAAATCAATATTAAGTGTTGTTACTGGTGCTCCATTCAGCGCAGCCCCTGAGTTGCCGATTATTATAGCCTCTTGCCTAACGTCTCTCAAGGCCAAGATTACTCTAGTAAGTATAGGTTCTGCATTCATATTGAATAAAATTACCTCTTGCCCTAAGTAAAAGCAATTACTCGAGAAGTACGAGAGGCTTGAAACAATTCTGCGTAGTTGATTAATAGTTTTTCTGGGATAGCAGCGGTGCTAGTTTAAGGTTCGAACCCGAAGGTTTGGAACAAATCGATACCAGATACTGGCTGCTAGATACTGGATGAAGAACTGCTTATGAATCTTCTAAATACCTTACTGTTATTTACTCTGACTATTTTCTTGACAAGCTGCGGAAACGATGGCTTAGGTATGAAGATAGAGATTAAGGAAGTGGCCGTGCCTGCGCCAGTCCCGGCAGTGGTCGCTGAGGTGATGACCGGGAACCTGAAAATTACGGTTGCCGGGGTTCCTGTCGAAGAAGGTCAGTTGCTAGTCGAGGCTTTGGCGGCTGCCTTTGCCCCCAAGGAACCGCCGGAAGGGGAGTTGACCTTTACGAGGTTATCGGTAAGGAATCGTACGATGGAGCACCCCTCCCGCGGCTCCGGGGAAATCGACGCAACATGCGTTTGGACCGAGGCCGGTGACGATCCGATTGCGTTCGATGTGAGGGTTCGTACGTACTCCATTGCCCTCGATAACCAATCCCAATTAAAGTATCTCCGCGATGAGGCCCTCACCGGGATGGTAGCGGAGCTCGCCGATGAACTGTGGTGACAAAATCCGGAAAAGCCGTTGAAGCCGTGCGGGTCGGACGTCTTATTTGATGTTTTTCTACAAAAACAGCAGAGAATCCAATGGTTATCTTGAGTCGTTATTGATTGTGGATAAACTAGTTAACGTAAATATATAAAATAAGAGGTCCGGCCTTGACTATCAAGTTTTACTGCTACATTCCATTATGTACTCTGACATAGTTTTCACCGTGATTCATCCAGCTCAATTCAAATATCCGTGCTTACCTGTATAGGATTAGTTTTATTGCTATCTCATACTCATCTTCGACGGTTTGCAAAATTGAAGCGTTGATAATCAAAGCGTTACAGAGCGCAAAAAAGTTGCTGGCACAACACTTCGGTGATTTTACGAAATTATTCTGCAAAGTTCATTGCCGGAGGGATAGCCACCCCGGAGGACTGAAAGACTTGCGCTGCACACCCCCGCATTTCACTTTGAAAGAGGACTGTCTTGTCAGAGGTCCTGGCGGTGACCTCGTTCAACGGATTCCAGCTCACGGAGGACATCATTCCACTCAAAGTCATATCCTCGGATTTCCAGTCGGCGTTCCAGTTCGCGGTGCAGAAGTATTGTTAGAAAGCTATAGAACACATGAGCTCGCATTATCGACCTTGTGAAAGATCGGCCGGGTATCGATCGCCGATTCCATCGCCCTGAAAATGGTTTCAACTGATTCAGGTGTGGCCCCAATATTTCTGCGATCGCGGTCAGACGTATTTTTGTGGTTTAACTCAGATTTTCAATCGTATTGTTTTATCCTGAATCCACCGTCCATGGATTAATTATCTTCACCCCACAGTCAGAAAAGTCAGCTACCTTTCGCGTAGCAATATCAGCACATCTTGAGTGAGCGATCCCGAGAATTTGAGCGTCAAACTGGCTGATTGGACGTCCGCCCATGCGACGTTTTGCGGCAACTCGAGCATAGGCACCGGCAGCTTCGTGGTCGAAAGAAAGCACTCGCCCGGCGAAATCTTCATCAAACATGCAAGCCGCTGCATCTTCTAAGGCAGTACGTTTCTGAGATTTTGGCAGGAGTTCTAGGCCGTAGAAAATTTCCGCCTGAGTGATCGTTGTAGTAAAAAGGCTAACCGCAGATTGATCCGCAACCCAGTTAAGTACTTTTCCCTCCGGCTTTTTCCTCATCAACTCAGCCAATACGTTGGTGTCCAGGATAATCATTATTCGAAAACGGGCGGTTGGCGAAGGGATTCCCGGTCAGCGATTTCAAGCTCAACTCCACCCAGCGGTGCGAATCGTCGACGGATCTGCTTAACCAAATTCCTGGGAACCACTTTTTCCTCCGCCAAAGCTATCCGAATAATGTCACGCGCTTCGTCTTCCATCGACCGACCCCGATGGGCGGCACGAATCCGTAGCTTCTTCTTAAGAGTATCGTCCAGGTTGCGTATTGTCATACTAGCCATAATAATCCCCGTTCGTCAATGGTTTGCAATCATTGACCTAAATGTAATCATTGATATCAATATTACTAGTTGATCCGTCAGATGATAATTTAGCGATTTCGTTGGTTCAGAGAAAAGTGGCTTAGCGCATTTATTGTCCATGGTCGAAGAAGGTTAAAGCATTCCAGTTGGAGGACGTATGTAAATACGAAATTCCGATTAAGTTCATTGATGCCCGATTTTCATTGCAAAAGACCCTGATTATTACTACAATGAAGTAGATTCGGCGTGACGAAATTGGGTAAGCGGCGCTTGCACATTCCTGATTTCTATTTTGTTGGCAGAAGTATTCGACTCAGGCGTTCGTAGAGATAACGAAGTGAACGAATTGGAGAGACGAAAATGAATAATACTGCATTCGTCATGTTGAGTGCTGTCTTAGGCGGTTTCCTGTGCACTGCACATAGTGGAAAGAGCATCACGGTCGGGGATATGCCTCCCTCTGTGGTAAAAACGATTCCCATGGCCGGCGATACGCAAGTCGATCCATCGCTAAAGGAGGTTCGCGTCACATTCAGCAAGGATATGATGACCAAACAAATGTGGTCATGGGCGATGACCTCGAAAGAAACGTTCCCAACGATAGACGCCGATAAGATTCATTACCTGAATGATCAGCGAACGTGTGTTTTGCCGGTAAAACTCAAGCCGAACCATTCCTATGAAATTTGGATAAACTCCGAGAAGTACAATTCGTTCCGAGACAAGGGTAACAGGCCGGCCAAGCCATACCTGCTTGTATTCGAGACGGGGAGCGGAACATCCTCTTCCGAGGCTGACGCCAAGAAGGCTGCCGTTTCTGTAACCAAAGCCTGGTTGAAATTGATTGATAACGGTAGGTACAGGAAAAGTTGGAAGGAAGCGGCCTCAATCTTCAAGGCGGCGGTGACCGTGAAGCAGTGGCCTCAAATGATTCAGGCGACCCGCGGACCTCTGGGGAAAAAGGTCTCACGTAAGCTGAAGTCAAAGAGTTTCGCGACATCACTACCGGGGGCACCCGATGGGCAGTACGTCGTCATTCAATTAAAGACGGCATTCGAAAACAAGAAAGACGCCGTTGAAACGATCACGGTTATGTTGGACAATGATTCCGAATGGCGTGTCGCCGGATATTTTATTAAGTAGTGCAATCTATACTGCAAGCAGTACAATTTTTGGAAAACTTTGAATTCATTACTTAAGATTCATGTTGAGCCTAGCGAAATCCGCCGCGGTGGAAACAATATTTCAAAAACCTGAAGACGTTCGGTATATTTGAGTTAGGAGTGATCTATCGGGTGGCGCAATTGACGTGCTCTAAAAGTAGAACGCAAAACGGGGACGGAGCCGTTGGGGATGGACTACGGGGGCATCGTTTATCCAATTAACGAATGATCGCCCGATTTCTTAGTTGATACATTGCGGATTGAAGCCTGAGTACGGTTATTTTCATGAGGGAAATTCCGAGTTTCGGCCTTGCAACTAACAAGTCATGAAAATCACTGTGGGTTATTATAAATACTCTCGTCGGTTCTAATGCCTCGCCAGTCGTCAGCCAAGTCGGTTCGTTGTCGAATATAGATAGTTCACCATAGCATTCCCCACTGCCTATTACCGCAAGTGTTTTATTATCGGTATTACCGCCAGTCTCCCGAATTCGCCCACTCTCGATCACTCCGACAATCTCATCTTTTTCGCCTTCTCGAAATAAAATCTCACCCTTAGTGAAATCTTCGACGTTTAATATCGTACTAATCCAATAAAGGTCACTGCCCTCCATTTCCGAAAAAAGCAGCACGCTCCTGAGAAACTGTATCTGCTTCATTCTAGAATTCAGCGCATTGATCTCATCGGCGTCGAATCCTCTAATTTTCCCTGGATCAATTTTGGTCATGGCAAGCAAGACCTGGTTCTTGATTAGGGGATTCGTCAAACGATCCCGGGTTGACCGGTAACGATTCAATATCGTGTTGCCGAGGTGTTTAAGTCTTAATTCTCCGATCGAATAAACTGTGCAAGCTTGCAGCCATTGCGGAAAGTCTTCCTCAAAAAGTCGTGCGAATAAGACCTCCGTTGCAATTGCATGATCCTCCGCCCGAGCCGCATGCAGGTAGATGGGTTCGAGAACAGTAACCAGATCTTTTGCCACAGCTGAAGACGCATCAAGAGTCTCAAGTGCTTCTGAGCGGGTGCGGTGACTCGAGCTTCTTAAACTGAGCGCTACAGCTTTGGCAGATATGGGATCGGCAATGAATTCAAGGCACTTCAAAGCGACTTCTTCACTTTCTTTTGTGTATCGTGTGAGCGCATCAATCAGTAGAATAACGCTTTCCTGGTTCGAGATTACTTTCAGACAGTCGATAAACTCGTAGTAATTACGAACGCGATTCGAAAGTCGTTTTACGTTTTGAGACAATACGTTCGCGGCCTCGGCGCTTAACTCGGCTAACAGTAATCGGGCATCATTGTTTTGAGCTCTTCGGAGATTTTCCTGCTTAATCGCGTTCAACGCCGTAATTGCTGTCGCTTCGCACGGCAGAGGAGGATTCGCTTTATCGAGATAGTTTATGATCACCGCGAGACTGGCAACATCACCCAGTTTTCCCAGACATATCAGTATATGACTCTGCGTTTTTTCGTTTGTATCATCTGACAAAAGTAACTGATGCAGTGCTCCTGCAGCTATTCCCCCCAATCGGCAAACAGCATTGATTACCGGATAGGTGTAGCGCTCAGTTTTCAGAAAACCAAGTAACACCGGAATTACTCGCGCATCCTGAATTTTACCGCAAGCGATAATGACTTCGTGAATTACGAGTTCATCATCGCTGTTCGATAATTCAATAAGTACCGGGACCAGGTCCTTCGAGGCCACTTCGCCGATGATATACGCCGCTTTCGTTCGGAGAAAACTTTGAGGGCATTGCACCAAGTTCTGCAGTACTCTCTGAGCATCCAGTATCTTTTTCTCGTTATCGATGTTCCAGCGCATTAAGGCGATTATTGCTTCCGATCGGACGTCCAAATCTGTGCTGTCAACGAAACGCTCAAGCGCTTTTACGTCGTCGAATTCGCCTACTTGTCCGATCGTTTTTATGGCTGCCGCACTAACCTTGTGATTCTCGTAGTCGACCATCGGCCGAACGACGGATATTGCAGATTTGCTCCAACGGCATCTAATAGTCTCCAGGATCGCAACTTTTACAGAATTATTGACACGCGGAATGATCCTGCACAGTGTGAGAGTGAGATTTTTCAGGTCTCTGTGGTTCAATATTTCGAAGGCGTGCAACGCAACTCTATCATCTTTAGATGTTAGACCTTCAAGCAGAATAGGGATAGAACTTCGATCGCCTGCGTTTGCCAATGGGATCATCGCGGATACCTGTAATTCGACGCTGCCAGACCCCAAATTGTCGACTAGTGCCTCCAAATACGTAGATTCGACTTTAACACTAAACCAAATCCAAATAATTGAACATGCGACAAGAACGCTGGATAAAAAAAGTTCGGTGGCTTCACTCTTAATAAGTACGATCAGAAGAATGCCCGATAGCATGGCACAAATTGGTTCAACGGTCCCGTAGATAAATGCACGACACCGCCCGCGTTTGCTTTCCGGAATAGCGTTAAAGAGGAGCTGAGACGCGGACTCTCCAGTCGAAATAGCGATTACCTCGTCACTGAAACTGGCAAAAATCGCTGCGATGGATCTGAAGCTTAAAAGTGCCTGTGACACGGCTGGAGCAACGATACTCCGGAGCAACAACCCTAGAGATCCAACGGTCATGCTAACTGCATGTGCTAAAATCATTGCTCCGACGCCGTAGCGGTTCAATAATCGACTCGTTATGAAAAGTTGGAGTAAAAGGCCACAAGCGGAGAAGATACTGTTCAACAAACCAAGAATACCAGCCAATCGGTCTTGATCCTGAATCGTTTCGTTCATCGTATGAAGGAACTGATAATCAACGATATTTACGACAATCCACATCGGTAAGGCAATGTAAGTCAGCGAGCGGATTAGCGGTATTTGTAACATCTCGCGCAATCGACCGCCGTCATTATTCGATTGGTTCAGTCCCGGATCAATCGAGGAGACTGATGAATCTGAGGACGCTGGACCAGCAAGAAATTTGATCCGATATACGATCGGTATCGATGCGAAAAGGAGTAACGACCAAAGGGAAAACAAGTTGGCTGTACCGATGATTTTGGCGGCCACAGCCGTCAATAATCCACCAACTATCGCCCCGGTTAAACCAGCGCCTCCAATGAGCGGAAAAACTCGCTTTCCTTCTCTGGGATTAAATTTCTCATTCGCGACGGTCCAAAAGTGCATCACGATCAAGACCTGTAGAATCAATTCCGAAAGGAAGAATATTACGTATGGAAGCAAGTAAAAATTGAGGGGGATAACGAGACGCAGACCGAGAAGAGAAACTGCTGAAAGGATCAGTAACCCGATCAGTAGTCGGTAGCGACAGATGCGGTCAACAAATCGGGAATAAATATTGGAAATCGCGACGAGGAGAATTGCGTTAAAAATATATAAATAGGGAAGTTTGTCCGGCCCTATTTCTTTGACGAACAAGGCATTTCTTCCCGCCGACCCGACTCCCCATCCCAGCATGAGTGAAAAGTATAGCAAACCCACCCAGATTACGGCAGGCCGTTCCCTGTCACTGACATTTAGATATTTGAACAATAACGACCTGCGTTAGTACTAGTTCAGGATTTCTCGAGTTCGAGAGGCAGGGAAATATAAAATATTGCCCCTTTATCAACTTCACTTTCGCACTTGATCGATCCTTTTAATTTCTGGGTTACCAAATTATAAACCAGATGCAGTCCTAAGCCACTACCTCCCTGCCCACGTTTGGTCGTGTAAAACGGATCGAAGATGTGATCTAACGCGGCTGGCTCGATACCCTTGCCATCATCGGAATACACTAATAATAGACTTCCGTTGTTTTTCTTTACTTCGATAGTGGGATGGCCCTGATCATTTTCTTCAAATGCGTGAATAAGAGAATTCAGGATCAGGTTTGTCATGATCTGAGAGAATGCCCCGGGATAACTGTCCAGTTCTATCGCGCTGTCGCATACAATGGTGACGACGTGCTTGGTCTTTTTGAGCTTAGGACGTAAGCTTAGGAGAATTTCCTCGAGATACGCCTCCACGTTAAACACTCTCCGGTTTTCACTTGATTGGTCAACTGCGACCTGTTTGAAGCTTTGCATCAACTCCGCGGCACGATGGAGGTTCGAAAGGATCATTGTACTACCCTGCATACAGGTGTCGATATATTTCACGAGGTCGGACTTCTTCATAGTACCGTCTTTAAACGCAGAATCGAAGGCTTGTGTTTGATCGTGTAGAAGCGACGCTGCTGTAACGCCGATACCTACGGGAGTATTGATTTCATGCGCGATTCCTGCAACGAGGCCACCTAAAGACGCCATCTTTTCCGACTCCACCAATTGACTCTGTGCTGTTTGAAGGTTTTCGACAGCCTGGGACAGTTTCTTCGTGCGTTCAGCCACCTTTTCTTCCAAGGTCTTGCTGTAGTCCTCCAATTTCTCGTAGGAGTTTCTTAAATTTTCGGACATCACAACGAATGCGTCCGACAAGACCCCGACTTCATCTTCTGATGTCACTTGAATCGCCTCCGCCGCCGCGAAATTACCTTTAGCTAATTCGTATGCGGATTCAGTTAATCTGGTGAGCGGCTTCGACAACTTGGTGGAAACAATCAGCACGATGGTCGCTCCCAATACGATAAAAACTATGGCGGTGATGACCGACCGAATTACCATTGATTTCGTTTGAGCGACAATTTCCCGGCGAGAGTCCACGATCTCGTGATTCACGGTATCTAACGAAAATGCGAGACGCAAAACCCCCCAAGGTTTTGTGCTGATGCGGAGCGGAGCAATATACTCGACGAATTCGGAGCCGCCTACACTGTATTCATTCGTCGTCAGTTCCTGCTGTTTCACCGCAAATATCGACTCGTTATCTTCCAGGGTCTCCTGTTGTAACTTGGGATCCTGGGTATGGATATAGGCGGTGCGAGAAGAATCCATCAATATTGCGAATACGAGGTCGTTATCCTCAGAAACTGCCTTTATGATTACTTCAGTAATGTTCGAAAAATTAAACGCTGCTATATCATTCTCAGCTCGTCCTGCGAGGTTATCCGACAGTGTTTTTGCACGTTGTATCAATATTTCTTTTTTTAGCGCGATTCGCCTTTCCGACTCTTTTTCCAGAATTCGCTTATGAGCAGTGATATGAGCGTAGGTTACGATCGTCAGAAGCCCGATTATCAGTCCGATCATCGTCGTTAAAAGCTTCCAGCGTATCCCTCGTTTAATTCTACTCTTTGATTCCATAAATGACTCTTACTCAATAATCTCATTAACCGAATCCAAGGCATCTTTATTCAGTTTAATGCCGTACTCAACAATTTTTTTCATGTTCAGCGTAATGGAAGATCCGACTGGTGATTGAAATTTTTCGTCAATCTTTGAGTTGTCCAATAATTCCTGCGCCAAATTTCCCGCCTGCTGGCCAATGGTTGGGATATCGGCTGCGATCATTAACACTGCCCCGTAGCTTGCGAACGCAGTGTCATAGGCGAATACCGGTATTTTTAATTCGTCCGATTTGCTGAAAATCATCTGAATCGAATCCTTTTCAGCCAATACGATTGGGTCCGAGGTCAACCAAACGGCGTCTACCTTAGGCAATAACTTTGTTAGCGCTCGTTTGATATCCTTCGTGCGCGCCACCGACCTTCCAATAATCTCAATGTCGACATCTTTGCCGTCGGCAATGGTCTGCTCTAACCATTCTTTATTGTATTTCTTGCTATATAATACGCCTATTTTCTTTATCTCAGGGAAGAAATATCGAAAGAACGTCAACTGCATTCCTGTCGGTAATTCGTTGGCCACACCAAAAGTTTTTTGGGTCAGTTTGAACCGTTCCCAATTAATAGCGGAAGTAACGACCAAATTCTTATCGCCCGCGTACTTCTTAGCGACGAAATAGGCTTTGGAGCCGATGCAGTAGAGTAGATCCGGATTGTTATCTAGAATGATATTCTCAACGATCGGTTCTGTTGCCGATTCCGCACCCAGATCGACGTCGATCGTGACTCTGTTTATCGTCTCTTTGAAGGTGTCCTGGGCAATCGAATATTTGTTTACTGATGCGTCGGATGAAAGGATCATAATTACCGGCTCTGCGGCCGTGGCGGACAGCCCGAAGTGAAGGGCAAAGGCGATGCACAGGCTGCGAACCCCATTAATTCGAGTCAGAACATTCGAAGCTCGGGAAACGACGGAACCAGTGGCGCTTAAAGCGCGTTTTCCGACAATACCCATCAGCGCTCCCAGTGCTTCTATTTTTTTCGTAATCATATCTTTTCTCATAGACCTAACATCCCTAATTCTCGATCGTCCAGTTGTTTCAAAAGATCGAGTCCAAGCATCTTTAAGCGCTTCTCTCCTTCTGCCTGCTCACCCATCTTTTGCATGAGCGCCAATAGCTCCTGCGATTCGTTTCCAGATTTACCCATGACAGCGACGATCGGTAACAGGTTTTCTTCAGTCGTGCCCAGCTTCTTGAGTAACCCATGCTGCTTCGGGTTTATCCTAGCGAGTTTTATGAGACTGTTTTCAGTGGTTAGCGCGGCCGTTGCCATCCCGAATCCGACAGCCATTAAGGCGTCTATATCTTTGGGAACGGTGAAAATTTTAAAAGAATCAATGAGGTCGGGGTTTTCTTTCCCGTAAATCTGTCTAAGAATGGTCCTCGTGTATGCGGGGCTTCCTGCTGAGGCGATTTTTTCGCCTCTCAATTTCTCGAAACTGCTCGTGTCGTGCCTAGTCGTTAACACCCGCTTTTGCGTAGATCGATTCCGCAACTGCCCAACCAAAACCGGTTTAAGAGGATAACGAGTTTTGAGATTCTGGAAGTGCCAAGTGGAGATCAGGAATATACCCTCGCTGGTTTCTCCTAGGAACTTTTCGAAGGTTGCCTGTTCACTAAACGGTTGGAATTCATAGGCTCCGAACGAGGATAAATAAGTATCGAATTCCACCTTTAGTGAACTGAAGTTATTGATATTCGTTTCCGGGCTGTAGAAATAGATGATCTGTGTAGCGGCAGTATTTGAAGCGGCCGGCAGTGGCTGGGGTAGGGATGCAAATGTAAGTAAGGCTACCATTCCATTCGCGATATATCTGCGAAAGAAATGCGAGCGCAATATTGCGGTAGAAATTATGTCAGTTTTCATAGTGCGGGACAAAAGAAAACGTCGATTAGAGGCCAAGTGAATCCGTTGTGCATGCAGTGCAGGCCCCGGTTTAATTCTGATTTGAATCCATAGCCTGAATAATTCACCAGTATTCTGCTACGAACTCTAATCTCTACTCAAATAAGCAGATTAGCTCAACTTTACATCTCAGTGAATGAATATTCACTTTCGCCGTCAAGTTTTCTCTAATCGATTTATTATGAGCGAGTTAAGCGTTCTCGCAACGAATCGCATGAATTAATCAGGCTAGGGCTGAATCTACAACTCTGCGACAAAATAATGTACTAAAACCGTAAAACAAACTACCCAGTGAATATACGCGGTCGGTCAATTCTTTCTGAAATAGATAGATCTAGTTCGGATAGGTAGCGTTTGCGTAGCCTGTAAGATTATTTGCAAAGTTAACGATCCAGTCGATAGTCTTCCGATTTTACCGAAGTCACGAAAAATTGGGAAGGAGGACCCCCTTGCGCTAAAACTGATTTTATGCCCCTGTTTTAGGAATTTTGGAAGAAAAATTGTATTACCTGCTTTCATAAATTATTCTATCTAGCGAAATTATACTAAAAGTTTCAAACGAATATCGGCAACCCTATTTCTTGCACTATACTTGGCCGTCAATGACCTGGACTGCTTGCAGTCTAGTATAATGAGAGGAGCATTTCGTCCTATCCCTTTTCGATTGCCCATTATTTTATTAATTTTCCCCTTCGTTTTTCCGTTTCAAGCTCAGTCGCAATCGCCTGACTCGGCGATAGAGGAAGAATTAAGGTGGTTGCGAGCCGAGTCTTTGGTATCTATCGCAACAGGTATCTCGCAGCCTGTCCATCGGGCGCCGGCGATAGCCACTGTGATTACTGCCGCTGACATTGAAGCGATGGGTATCACCGAGTTGGACGAAGCATTGGAAACCGTCCCCGGGCTTCATGTGATGAGGAACGGCTTTCAAGGCTATGGCTCGATCTATGCTATTCGTGGAATCTACTCGGATTTCAATCCCGAAGTACTGCTATTGATCAACGGCATTCCAGTCACATCCTCACTCTTTGGTGGTCGCGGACCGCTATGGAAGGGGTTAATGGTCAATAATATCGCCCGTATTGAGGTTATTCGGGGGCCGGGCTCGGCCATTTATGGTGCAAACGCGTTCGCGGGAGTCATTAATGTTATCACCAAAACCAGCGAAGAAATTGCCGGCACTGAGGCAGGCGTGCGTACAGGCCGTTTTGATACCCAGGAATTATGGGCGTTACACGGCGACCAATGGGGAGGCTTCGACGTAGCATTGGCCTTGGAGTACTTCACCACAAACGGCCAGCGGGAAGTGATTGACGCCGATTTCCAGACAGCGTTGGATAATCAATCTACCGATCCTCCCGCCTCCCTCGCGCCCGGGCCTGTGAGCCTGGGAGTGGATCGACTGGACGCGAGAGTGGATATATCGCGCGGAGAATGGCGTTTGCGCCTGGGTTACCAAGGACGCCACAATGTCGGAAACGGTATTGGTGCTGCTCAAGCGCTGGATCCAGACGCCGATTTCGAGTATGACAGGATCAACGCCGATTTAACTTACCATGATCCGGAGTTCACCGATAATTGGGATGTGACCGCGGAGGCCAGTTTCTTTGATACTGGGTTTGAGGTCGAGAATGAACAATCCTTTTTTCCTGCCGGCCACCGTCAGACAGCCGCACCTTTCGCTCTACTACCTGAAGGTTTAATCGTGAACGCCGGAACGACTGAACATCACGTCCGGTTTAATCTTTCAGGAATTTATTCGGGCTATGATTCCCACCTGATTCGCGCCGGAGCAGGGATTCATTACGTCGATCTCCGGGAAGTTTCGCATACCAGCAACATCGACCCGGGCACAGGGTTGCCTCTGCCAGTTGGCCAACGAATAAGTTATTCCGATACACCGTTCGCCTTTCAACGGGAGGTTGACCGCACAAACTGGCATGCATTCCTGCAAGATACATGGACGTTCAAGACGGACTGGGCGATGACCTCTGGATTGCGCTTCGATCGCTATTCGGGTTTCGGGTCGACTGTTAACCCGCGGATAGCCTTGGTATGGCAAACGCAACCAAAGTTAACGTCTAAACTCCTTTATGGTCGCGCCTTTCGTGTGCCATCACTGCTGGACTCTACTGTTACCAACGTCGCTACCATCCAGGGAAATCCTGATATTGATCCCGAAATCATAGACACAGTGGAGTTGGGGTTTGACTATCAGGCGGCCGATGACTTGCATTTAGCGCTAAACGTTTTTCACTATTGGATAGATGACAAGATTCAATTACTAGGCGACGGGGCCTTATTAGTAGCTCAAAACGTCGGAAAACAGACGGGGCACGGACTTGAGTTGGAAACACGATGGAGCGCCTCTGGTGATATCGATATTTTAGCCAATTATGCTTACCAGGTTTCCACAGATGAGAAAACCGACAAAGACGCAGGGAACGCACCACATCACCAGCTGTTTCTACGAGCCGATTGGCGTTTCATGCCGAATTGGCATTTCAACGCCCGGGTCAACTTGGTTGCTGACCGGGATCGCGTTGCCGGTGATGCTCGGCCAGAAATTGATGATTATACTACTGTCGATATAACGCTTCGGCACAAAGATTTGGCAGACCATTGGGATTTCGCAATTTCCGTACGCAACCTGTTCGATGAAGATGCTCGCGAACCCAGTGGCGGACCAGGCCCGGCAACTGCCACCACCGAGGCTATTCCTAACGATTTACCCCTCGCTGGACGAAGTTACTTTGCAGAGGTCCGTTATCGCTTCTGATATCAAAAATCTGAGTCAATTTCAATCCCTAGTTCAAATATCTATTGTCGAATCATATTATTTCGATCGGATCTAGTGTGATTAATGCACTAACGCAGCTCAACGTCAAAAGACACTTGCCCAAGGGGTTACACCTCTTTTTCTACTGTACTGCGTTGGGATAATCGACGCGCACTACGGGTACACGCCCGAAGATTCCAACGCGGTACAGCGAAAAAATGGGTGCAATCATAATTATTAGAAATAAAACAAGCAAGTACTACTCCAGGATGAGGCAGCTATTCGCAAAAGAGCAATCCGCCGATCCGTCAACTGACTGATCTGTTAATACGAGAGGAAACATGGATTCAGGGCGGACCCGTTCGTAGTAAGGCACGACAGTGCCGTTATATAGTTTTTCGTACGATACAATTAACGGCACTATCGTGCCTAACTACAAACGGCCCGTCCGACAACAAATGATTAGCCTCAAAATCGTTTAAGTTTCAAGGGAGCAATCGTCCGGGCCGTACCGGCCCGGTTAATATAAAAGGAAACTTGGGTTCCAGGTAGCCCTAATGTAGGAGGCTGCTCCCGCAGGCGATAACGATTATTTCGGTCCGTATGGACGGACTCCGCTCATGCGGAGAACGATACCGAAAAAAAATAAGATCGCCTGCGGGAGCAGCCTCCTACATTAAAAACAGCCTCAAACCGGTTCAAGTTTCAGAGGAGCCCACCAGTGGGTATCCTTTTTAACCCACATTTTACAATGCGAAACGGGGTCACAATGTCGAAGATTTCCGCCAAGTTTCAGGGGAGCAATCCGCCGAGGCCGCTTCGCTGCCTCTGTTAATATAACAGGAAACTCTGATTGGGCGATCGGCCAGAGTAGCATAGGCATTCCTGCCTGTGCTTAATGACGCGACTTTTACAGCCTCAAAACCGTTTAAGTTTCAGAAGAGAGTGTGCCAGGGAGCACGTCAGCCGCCGGGGAATTAAA
>JAJFLP010000042.1 GCA_021772635.1 Verrucomicrobiota bacterium
ACTCGACCTACAATTACCCAGTATTCGTCGCCACGTCCAACAATGCCATGCTGCCGCCCGGCCGTCATTACACAAGTAAGGAAATACCAGCCTGATCTATGCATCAATTTCGTTACGAGCGCTTTTAGCTGGCCTGAGATCAATGAGTTACGAAGGTTGTACGGCTGAAGAAATATTGAAATATCGGCTGGATCTCTTAGTCTAGTCCCGTGGCCGCGGGATCGTACGTTCTTTGTAACTCATTTAGATTAGGTCTGATACATGCTCGCAGTAGAAACTTTATGCATAGATCAGGCTAGCTCACCGAGTATTCGTGGAAGTCGTGTTGGCAATGTTTCGGGATGTTCGCCTTAATATAAATCCTATCATCTTCGTACGTTTCCTGCGTTACATTACTCGTTCGATGCAGTAACGCGACGAGTTCATATTTATCGTTTGGAATAGACAACTCCATCGGCTCAAGGTCTTCATCGATAATCCTTGTCATTGCGTCCAGAAGCTGGTCAAGCCCCTGCTTCGTCTTCGTGGAAATAAAAAGCCCGTCCCGATACTTATTCTTTATCCGATTGATCACGAACGGGTCTGAAACGACATCGATCTTATTAAACACCGTAATTATCAATTTATCGCCGGCGCCGATTTCGGATAACACTTGCTGCGTAGTTAAAAGGTGGTCTTCTAACGCTGTACTTGTGACATCAACCACGTGGATCAAAAAGGTCGCAAGCGCTGCCTCCTCTAACGTTGCCTTGAACGCGTCGATTAAATCATGTGGGAGCTTTCGTACGAAGCCAACAGTGTCGGTTAGTAACAGCACCTGATTGTTAGGAAGTGTAATTCGGCGAGTCGTCGGATCCAATGTCGCGAAGAGTTTGTCCTCGACGACAGTATTTGCGTCGGAAAGAGAGTTGAGGAGAGAAGATTTTCCTGCGTTAGTATACCCGACAACCGCAGCGTTCGGAACGGGTAGTTGATCTCGTTTCTTCCGCTGCTCTGCACGCCGCTTGCGGACAGTTTTCAGTTCGCCCTTTAACTTCGCCACTTGTTTTCGGATCAGGCGCTCATCGACTTCTATCTGCTTTTCTCCTTCTCCGCCGCGAAGTCCTAACCCACCTTGCTGGCGGGACAAATGTGTCCAGGCACGTTTCATTCTTGGCAAAAGATATTCAGCGCGCGCCAGATCCACTTGTATTACAGCTTCGCGTGTCGATGCGCGAGCCGCGAAGATGTCAAGGATTACTTCGCGTCGGTCGATCACCTGTATTTGCGACAGCTTTTCCCAGTTACGTTGTTGTGAAGGAGTCAGATCGTCGTCGAAGATGATAACGTCGATGTCGTATCTCTTGGATTTCTGAGCAATGTCCGCGGCATTTCCGGTGCCGATCAAATATCGTGAGTGTCGTTTTCTAATCTTAATCACTTGCGATTCGATAACCTCAACGCCCATCGTCCTCGCAAGCTCCGCTAACTCAAGCTTCAACTCATTCGTTTGCGAGTCCTCCTGTCCGGTCAGCGCCACAACTACCAGGAATGCACGTAGCGGATCAGAATCGGTTTTCTTATGTTCGATCAAGAATCCAACGCCCCTTTTGGAATTTTTTTTACTTTTGGCCAACTATACTGTTTTACGATTGATTTACGGCGCTAATGTATGCGGTTTATGTTACGAACACAAGATATGCGTTACCTTGGTGAGGACTGCTGAGGTCGCCCGAATCCGGCTCCCGCGGATAGAGGGAATCCCGTAACACTACGTCAGAAAATCCGACAATCATAAGTTTTTATACCTGCGAAACACGTTCGCGGTAGCTTAAATACAACGGCAAGCCCGAACCCGCATAAAATGAGGTAAACATGCAATCTAAAGTTTTCAATTTCAACGCTGGACCTGCAACGTTGCCAGTCGAGGTAATGCGAACTGCACAGGAGAATTTCTTAGACTATAAAGGCTTGGGATATAGCATAAGCGAGGCGAGTCACCGGAGCCCGGAATTTCAAGAGGTCATTGAGTCAGCGGAAGCGAATATCAGGAAATTAATGTCGATACCCGAAGACTACTCGGTTCTATTCTTACAGGGCGGCGCCAGTATGCAGTTCGGAATGATTCCTATGAACCTCATGCTCCCCGGCGCAGGCGCCGATTACGTGCAAACCGGAGCGTGGAGTGAAAAAGCGATCAAAGAGGCAACCCTATTCGGTAAAATCAGCGTTATCGCGAACAGTAAGGAGACCTCGTACGACAGGATCCCGGAGTTCGTCGATTGGGAATGCAATGCGGATGCAAGTTACCGGCATATTACCTCGAATAATACGATCTTTGGAACTCAATACGAGGACTTCCCAAATGCAGCCGACGGCGTCCCACTAATCGCCGATATGTCTAGCGACATCATGTGCAAACCAATTGATGTCAATAAGTTCGGGTTGATTTACGCTGGGGCCCAAAAGAACCTGGGACCAAGTGGTGTTACCCTTGTAATTGTATCGAACGAGTTGGCCGCCCGTGCGACCGACAACTTGGCGACGATGCTCAAATATACGACCCATATAAAAGCCGCATCGTTGTACAACACACCGCCGACATTCGGCATTTACTTGATAAAACTAGTGACGGACTGGTTAATTCGCCAAGGGGGTCTCAACTCGATCGAAACAGTGAATCGGGAAAAAGCGAAACTGCTATATGACACGATTGACGCCGATGAGTTTTACTCTTGCCCCGCGGACCGCGCCAGCCGCTCAATTATGAATGTCTGTTATCGTCTGCCCAATGAGGAATTGGAGTCACGATTCTTGGTGGAAGCGAAAGAACACGGGTTTGTTGGTCTGAAAGGACACCGATCCGTCGGCGGCTGTCGCGCAAGTATCTATAATGCCATGCCGTTGGCAGGGGTGAAACGCCTGACAGAGCTGATGGGCTCGTTCAAATCAAAAAACGGATAGAGATACCCATCTTCATTGGGTTTACGACCAGGCGTTCTGCTGGTCAACAGAATGCCGGTTAAAAATATACCGTTTCCGCCGCGGCGGATTTCGCTAGGCTCAATATAAATCTTACCCAACCATTTTGAAGTCGTCCACAAATTGTACTGCTTGTTGACAAATCCCGATTCAGAATGTCCGAGACTCACGCTTATGCGGTCCGCACGAGCGGACTCCGAGAATACGGTGAGAGATCGCGGGCAGTATACGTCAAGATCACGCGACCAAACCGTACGAATTAATCAGGCGAGTCTTCTACCCTCAGGTTCAATCTCCCGTCGGCTAGCTGTCCTAACAAGAGCTCGCCGGAGGAGGTGTCACCAACGCGTGTAACAGGTTTACCTGTGCTTTGGGACAATAGAATCGAGTATCCTCTGTCAAGGATGCTGGCCGGACTCAATGTCCGTAGTTGATTCTTAAGATAATTCAAGCGGTCCCGTAATCGTTCAAGCGTTTTCGCCGGCACTCGGTGCAGGCGCAGGTTTAACTCATCCAGCTTCTGCTGGTGGATCCTCACCAAATTAAGCGGTTCCCGTAGAACATAATGATTCGCAATGCGATCCACACGTGCGCGAACGATGCTGAGTTTTAGATGAACCGAAGTTATCGAACGCTTTCGCAAATTAACCAGATGCTGCAACAACTCGGTTTTCTGACTGAGGACTAATTCTGCGGCGGCGGATGGCGTTGGAACTCTGACATCCGCTACGAAATCACTTATAGTGAAGTCGACTTCGTGCCCTACTGCGCTTATTATCGGGATCTCTGAGTCGGAGATCGCACGCGCGACAACCTCCTCGTTGAAAGCCCATAGATCTTCCAGGCTTCCACCGCCACGTGTAATAATTATTACTTCCACTGCGCGGTGTTCATTAAAATATCGAATTCCATCCGCTATCTCCGGTGCAGCCTTCGGCCCCTGTACCGCGGCGGGATAAATTCGAATATGCGCATTCGCAAACCGACGACCGATAATCTGCAAGAAATCACGAAGGGCGGCGCCGTCAGGTGAGGTAACGACGCCGATAGTCCTTGGCAGGAACGGAAGCGGTTTCTTTCTGTTCTCGTCAAAAAGCCCCTCGCTTCTGAGTCGTTTTTTCAGGAGCTCAAATTCACGCTGCAGTTCGCCAAGCCCCTTGGCTCTCATCATCTTCACGTTAATCTGATAATTCCCGCGAGGTTCGTAGACCATCAACTTCCCGTGGACTTCAACCTCTGCTCCCTCGGTAAGCTTCATCTCTCGTGCGATTTCAGCCCCGCCAAAGAAAACGCCACTTATCTGACTCTTTTTGTCCTTCAACGTGAAATAGACATGTCCCGAACGGTGAATGGTTAGGTTCCCGATCTCCCCCGACATCCAAAATGGGTAAAAGCTTTCTTCCAGTAGCTCCTTGATGGAGCTGGTTAATTCAGAAACTGTCCAAATTTTCTCGATTTCGTTCATTAATGATTATACCGATTGGTCTTGGAAACTCTTTTAGGTGAAACAAGATTCGTATTCGCAATTGAAAGTTTATGCATAATCCAGGCGAGCCTGTCGGGCTTTAGCCGAATCGACTGCAATTCGAAGTTTCAAACGTGTTTGATTTTAGGGAGCTTATCTCCCGGCTTCGCTCGGGTGTATTTTAGTTGGAAACTTGGGCTAAGACACGCCAAAGCGTGAACTCCAACGGGGACCTTAGCAACACTAATCTTTTGGTATGCGAGTAGCGCCCGTTGGAGTTCACACTTTAGTGTGTCAAAATGACCAAGTTTCGTAGGATCAATAAATTGGACTGCACTCAGTCCATCTATTATCACTCCACAAACGGAATATTCCAGAGTTGATCTAAAAGCACGTGCCGTCACACCCGTCTATACAGCAAGTGCTCGCGAGCCGCCCAATTCGAATAACGGACCGAAATTGCCCAGACCAAATTGCCGATTAAGCATCTACATTGGCCTCAGTTCTGCTCCAACCTTAAGGGGATTCGGAGGCGCTCTCTTGCGGAACACGAATGATCCATCAATGTTTTCGAAATTGTTCGTTGAAATTCAAAGAACGCCTGTTAACGTATCTACCTTTTCCCGTAAAGAAGTATTTCCCCGATGATTGATTCTGACTACGGACAGGTCAAATTCTGAGCGACTTCGGTTATAGTCTAGCAAGTGATTTTTACGGTATTACGCCCGGTCCGCAGGATCAAGATGATCAGCATAATATAAAGATTTGTACTCGTCGAGACAGCCCTAAACGAATATTATGAGGTGATAGCATGGCGGCAAACCACAGCATTGGCAACCTAGCGCCCCTTGAGTTGCGTGGTAAGAAGAAGAAGTATTACGAGCAGCTCCTTGAAACTCGAGATCGATTGGTTGATCAAATACGCACCCTATCCGCTCAGTCCTTGAGTTCGAGTAAGCAAGCCGGGGAAGAACTCGCGGATGTGGGGAGCGATAACTTTCTGCGTGAAATGGAGCTGAGTCTAATGTCCGAAGAAGGACGGACGATTCAGGCGATTCAAGAGGCCATTGAGCGGTTAAAATCAGGTAGCTATGGGGTTTGTGAAGAGTGTAACAAGAAGATCCAACCGGGACGCCTCGAAGCAATTCCGTACGCCCGTATGTGCATCGAATGTAAGTCCCTGAAAGAGAAGGAAGGGAATTAGTCTCGGCTCGATACACGTGTTGTCATGGGTGAAGATAATTCCTATACACCGAAACGTCTTCAGGTCTTCGACCAGGCGTTCTGCTGTACAGCAGAACGATGCCGGTTAAAAAATATTGTTCGATATCCCTTCGGCAATGAGTTCAAAGTCGGCCAAAAAATGTGCTGCTAGCAGTATATGTTCGATTTCCCTTAATCCTGCCGTGGACGGAGGAGCGTAATCCTGTGCAGCCTTAATGGTCCTCCCGAAAGATGGGAGCGACTAATTGTCTTTTAACAGTCGGCAAGCGTCCCTCGCCTATGTCGTCGATATACCCGCTGTATATATGCGACTTTCGCCAGTGGTCGTAAAATTGAGATTACAGGACGCGAGCCCACAAAATACCGCCACAACAAACGGGACAACTCGTGAATTTTTCTTGCTTGAAGAAAGTATGGCAACTCCCTGCGTTTCTAATCACAATTATTGCTTTTTTTGACCAGTGGACGAAATCAATAATTACCAGATCAGACGAGTTGTATTTAGGCGGGAGCATAGAAGTTGTTCCCGATCTATTTCATATCGTTTACGTCCAGAACACTGGTGCCGCTTGGGGAATCATGTCGGATAGTCCGGAACTACTGACGTGGATTTCGGGCACAGTCTTTGCTTTAATGATCATATACTTCCGAAAATTCACATCTGACCTTCCTGAGCGTTGCCTTGCTATCAGCTTCATTTTGGGTGGAATCGTGGGGAATTTCATTGACCGGATATCGCGCCAAAGTGTTACGGATTTTCTCAGTTTCACTTACAAATCCTTCGAGTGGCCAGCCTTCAATATCGCTGATAGCGCGATCTGCATCGGTGTAATCATCTACACGACCTCCTCGTTTCTCCGTCCTGATTCGCTGCCTGAAGATGACTTAAAAATCAACGACAGCCCGCTCGCGACTGGCTGCGAATCTGCGCAGTCGTACAGCGTCCGTGAGCTATAGAAGCGATCCTTGAATTCTCGAGATCACATCGAGAATCTGACACTTGAGTTCTTCGCCGAAATTCATTAATTCGATTGCTTGCGGTCCAAATTTCGATTACCGTTTACATTCTGAGCCTGAGTGACGGCGTTCGTTTATCGAATAGTATCGTTCAAGATTCTCTCCATATTATGAAAATCATCTTCATTTTAGGCCCGACTGGTACGGGAAAAAGCGATATCGCGATCGACTTGGCGACCCGTATTGGGGCCGAAATCATATCGTGCGATTCGATGATGGTGTATCGCGGGATGGATATAGGCACTGCAAAGCCCAGTTCAGAAGACAGACTGCGAGTTCCGCATCATCTGATTGATATTCGTGAAATTAAGGACAGCTACAGTGCCAAAAATTTCACCGACGACGCGTCGTCGGCAGTAACAAACCTTGCAGACCAAGGGAAACCCGCGATCGTTTGCGGTGGTACCGGCTTTTATGCGAAAGCATTACTATCGGGGTATTCATTTCTGCCAACCAGCCGAAAAATCGCGAGGGATGTCGAGAAGGACTTCGAGAGTGGACGAGAACGGGAGTTACTAGCTGAACTTAAGGCAGTCGATCCTGAGTCCGCCGAACGCGTCAAGGAAAATCCCCGGCGACTCGTTCGCGCCGTACAGGTAATACGAATAACCGGTCAACCCGTCGGATACACGAATGAAGAATTATCCCATCATATTGATATTGAGCAACGGATTCTGTTCTTCGCCGCAGATACACTTAGAACCCGCATCAGACGACGAACCGAGAGAATGCTGGACGGCGGATGGCTAGAAGAGACGGAATCTCTCATTGACCGCGGTTTGGAAACTACGCCTATAGCCCGAACAGCACTGGGATACGCGGCTATTATATCGTATCTTAACGGTGAAATTAGAAGCCGCTCCGAGTTAGCAGACCGGATCGCGACGCAAACTGCTCAGTACGCCAAGAAGCAACGGACGTGGTTCCGCCATCAGCACGCTAATGCGGTATTTCTAAATTTTGAAGATCACAAGAATCACAGGGAGATCGCCGATGCTGTAATTGACTCACTGGAATTATAGCCGGCTTTGCTAACTGCGGGTAGCAGCGAAACGTCCCTCTGCGACTTTGAGGCTTCACACAATTGTGACAGAATTTAACTATTACGGAAATTCGCCAAATGGGAAAAATCGCCTGTTTACTCGGTGCTTTCATCGTAATCACTGTTTTCCTAACCGGGTGTAACCAAGCCCGGCGAACCCTTCGTGTTCAGCGTCAAAAATCTGTACTGATCAAGGAGTTATACGATGCAGTCAGAAACCAGGATCACCGTATAGCGTTGAACAAACTCGAGCGGGTGGGCGAATTAGACATCGAACCGACATTCATTCATCATCTCAGCAGACGAAAAACCGACGACTTCGCGGTGTTCGAGCTAAGTGGTCTACTAGACTCCGGCAGTACTATAAAAGCCCTGGAGTATATCGACAATCAAATAGATTTAGGTGGCCCTAGCCCGCGATTAATCAATAGCCGGAAGTTCGTTGATCACTTGCGTCACCTCGAAGTTTATCTCACAAAAAAGCCATATGACCGGATAAAAGACGCCGAGAGTGCGCTTTCCGAGTTGCCGGATGAAACCGGTTTTCAGACACGTTCCGCGGTCTACGAGCGCTTCATACAGAAGGAAAAAGCAGAGTTAGCCAGATTAAAAAGAGAGGAAACTGCGAGATTAATTTTAGAGTTGATGAGGGAAATTGACATCGCACTCGTCACAGGGTCAAATCTGGAACCGCTAATCATTGCTCAACTTCGCACCCTCGACTCCGAATTTGACGCCAGCGACAACTGGCTCGCGCTCATGTCTGGAGTATCAAATAAACTTGTTCTCGAAGCGGTTGAGACTATAATTCCGCGTAGCCAGTCACACAGGCTTGTTCGCAACCACGAAGACGCGGCGAGAGAGTTGGCTTTATTTAGGCTCGCCCAAATAGACCCGAACAAGGCACATGATGGCAATCTTCGGAGTCTAGTTAGCACGCAACCCTCTAGTTTCGCGGGAGCACTTATAACTATTAATGATCAGATCTCCAGCGGCAACTATTTGCCGGCGTTTACACAGCTCAGTGAGGTGATTCGGCTTATTCCCGGACTGAAACCCGTAACTATCCCAATTGCAAGAGAATACATGCGCCGTGAACTATTGGATATCACACCGAGCGTACACGGGATTTTACATCATCTCTATTACATTCAGAACTAGTGTGCAGTCTCATAAATAACTCGAATTTCGAGTTATTTATGAGACTGCACACTAGCTTGAACTGGTAGCAATCTCAATTATACCTTAAAACATATATGAAACTGCGTCATAACCTTCCAATATCAATTGCCAAGCTCCACCTGATAGATCGCGGACTTCTGCCTTTGGCGGGATTTTTGATACTATTCTGGAGTACATCTGTCGTTGCCGACGAGTCCGTTCAACCTCCTCCACTACAACCATTTGATGATATTAATAAACCAACCGCACAGGTCGTTTCTTTGGAAGATTTACTGTCGTTTCTTCCTGATATACTTGCGACTTATGGCCATAACTCAACGGTGACTAAGACACAGTTGTTGGCCGAAATGGGCACTGGATTGAAGTTGGCGATGCAACAAGGGCGAAAGTTTAGCGAAACCGAGCTTCGATCGGTTGTGCGTCATCTTGTTGACGCATATATCAACTTAGCGAGCATGTTGGATATGGCGAAGAGGGATGGGTTTACCCCAAGTCCGCAGGCCGCTGACAAGGAACTGGAAACACTGCGAACACAACTCGGCGAGGAAAAGTTCAAAGAAATGTTGCTGATGCAAGATTTGTCCGTCGAGTCTTTAAGTGCGAGAGTCAGTCAACGAATAACAATTGAAAGCTGGATAGATCGACTGAGGAAATCGATAATTGTTACGCCGTCGGACATTAAAAGCGTGTTCCAGAGTTCGCAGCAAGGGAAAACTCCGGTAACACAGGCGCGGATATCACACGTTTTCGCGCGAGTCGCAGATCCCAGCAATTTTGCGGAGAAAGCAAAGCTCTTCGTTAACATGAACAGCGTTAGGAACGGATTGGTGGACGGCGAGAGATTTGCGGATCTAATTGGTGCGAACAGTGATTTTGAGAGTAACGGGCCAGCGGGAGACCTCGGATTCCTCTCCCAAAACACGCCGGTCCCCGGCTTCACAGATGGAATTCCAGACGAGGTATTTTCCTTACCAGTCGACGAAGTCAGCGGGGTAATAGAATCGCCGGTGGGCTTTCACATCTTCAAGGTAACTGATAGGAAGATCCCGACAGAAGAAGGAATCATCGACGACAAGACGCGAATCAAAATAGAAACAAGTATACGACAGAAAAGCTTGCACACGTTGGTGAAGTCCATGCACGAGTCATGGAAAAACGAGAACAACCTGCGAATCCTATTTTAGTGTTGCTTCCAAACCCCCAATGAAGTGGACTTGCTGTCTGGACTAACCTATACCGAACGCCTTCGAGTTTTTTAACCGGCCATCATGTCCCACCATAGCCGCAGGGCGAAGGCGGAAGCCACCCGGGCGACGGCTGTTCGAAAAATCGTTCGATATCTCTTACGTATTTGGTTTGAAGTCATCCGGAAATTGTACTGCTTGCAGTATATGCACCAACTTTCTGCTGCGAACACGTACGTGACACTAGACTAGGCCGAAGCGTCCGCTAAGGCAAGGGTGCCGCCGGATAGATCGTAGACCTGATCCGCGTATCTCCGCAATCGGTGATCGTGCGTTACCATTATAATGGTTTTGTAATCATCCTCCCGCAGTCCGCACAGAATCTCCATAATTTCGCCGCTGCTTTTCGCGTCGAGATTCCCCGTCGGCTCATCCGCAAAAATGATATCGGGTTGATTCGCTAGCGCACGTGCGATCGCCACCCGCTGTTGTTCACCGCCGGATAACTCAGGCGGTTTGTGATTTTTCCGGTTCTCAAGATGGAGGCGACCGAGTAGATAGTCAGTGCGTTCAAGAATATGCTCAGTCTCCTTCCCCCTCAGTTGCGCCGGCAGCATTACGTTTTCCTGCACAGTCAATTCCGGAAATAAGAGATACGATTGGAAAATAAAACCGAGTCGGCAACGTCGCAATTCGGCCCGTTCGAGTCGGCTCATGGAGGTGAGCGAACGACCAAAATAGGTAACTTCCCCACGATCGGGGACGTCGAGCGTTCCCAGAATACGCAATAAGGTTGTCTTTCCGCATCCAGACTTACCGCAAAGAGTTGTCCAACTACCAACAGGTACGGTCAAGTCAACGCCATTGAGTACATCTATTCTATCCGTTCTTCGCCCGTACTCCTTATGTAGTCCCTTAACCTCCAATGCCACAGATTCCATCGATTTTCCTTAAATTTTAGGTTCGGGCCGAATTAACCTATCGGGTGCCCCTAGTGTCCTGTGTCTTAAATTCCCTTACATTTGATTACGTCTATTTTAGTGCAGGGGTAGGCAGTGATTTTGTGTAAGTACCCGTAGGTACGTACCAAACTCACTAACGCCGCCCTGTACCGAAATACACGTAACCCTTTGG